>JARLJJ010000590.1 GCA_031291275.1 Formivibrio sp. | reverse complement strand
CGCACTCGCCAATGCCCTTCCTCACAGACCTGACTATCACCTTGTTGCCAACGCAGCGCATTTTGCCTTTCTTGCTCCATGCTCTGCGGCAATGAAGAACGATGCGCCGGAAATCTGCGTAGATGCGAACGGTTTCGATCGCACGGCCTTTCACAAGCAGTTTGACGAAATGGCGCTGACGTTTTTTCAAGCGAATGTTCGGTAGATCCCAACGTGCGCCGTGCTTCTTGTGGGCAGTCTCTACAGCGCCGGCGCCGTGAATGCCTGCCTCGTTGTAGCCGAAAACGAACACGGTTCTGCTGGTGATTTGATGGGGTTCAGGATGAGAGGGATGGCCATGACTTTTCCTTGATGCGACTTACTGGATATTGGCTGGAGGATCCGGTATGAAGTGGACTACCACTATTCCAAGTAATCCGAGCACGCACAGAGAAGCCAGGAAATAACAAATACGCTCAGCGAGCGTCGTCCTGCGTTTTTTGCGTTTAGGGGCATTACGGTTCCTGCTGAACGTGCGAATGCCCTGATCTTCGAGCGCTTCCTGCTGTAATTCCTTGTGCAGATTGTCCATATGCTCGCTTTTTTTACTTTTGTCTTACATTTGAATATCTGGAATGATCTCAGATATTTGTAAGACTTGCGTCCATGTCTGGCCCCCTGGTTCCTGGACACGGAGAGCGCTAGCTAGTATGGCGACCGCTGGCCGTATCATGTTTTTCGAATTTCCAGCGTGTGGCTGAGGAATGCGAGCGGTTCCGGGGTTTACCCTGGACTAAGCGCTGATCGCGAAGTTTCGCTACCGGACGCTGCCAGAAAAGGTCCGGTCTCGGACGGCAGATGGGATGCCGCAGAGTAGCGACTGCTAATCTAAGTCATTGTTTTTGCATGAAAGTCTGTGCCATCGCCGCGTCCGGCTGTACGTTGCGAGTTCAAACTTAGGTGACCAGAAGTTCAAACTTAAGCGAATCTCGACATCTCGACCGCCACATCCCTTCTTGAATTTGTCACCACCCGTCCATATAATTAGCACTCGCTGCACGAGAGTGCTAACAACATCGCCGGTTGGCTCAGCCAGCCGGGTTTTCTCAGCGTTCTTCAGTCTCAATCAAGAGAGGAGTATGTAT
>JARLJJ010000589.1 GCA_031291275.1 Formivibrio sp. | reverse complement strand
ACGCCGGGCAACTACAGCTACAGCGTGGCGGTGGCCGGCAGCGAACTGGTGGGCACCGGCAGCGTCCACGCCAGCGTCAGCACCACCGATGCGGCCGGCAACCCGGCGACGGCCACGGCGGATCACGCCTACACGGTCGATCTTGTGTTGCCTGATATTCCCGTGGTCTCGTTTTTGTCGTCCGGTCTGGCTGGGCAATATTACGGTTTGAATGATTCGATCATTACTGGCAGCACACCATTGAGTGAAGTTCTGAAAGACATGCAGGCCGATTTGCCCACGGCAAGTTTTGTCGCTGAAAATTTAAACTTTGGTACTGCAACTGCTATTTCCAATAACCTGGGAACAAGCGGCAATCTGGCTACTTTCTTAGGCAGTAATGTGACAGATCTGCAATTCACCAATGGGTATGGAACTACCAGCCAGGCGATCATTGGCATGAGTGGCACCATTAATCTGGCTGCGGGATCGTATACCCTCCAGATAAAAGCTGATGATGGGTATCAAATATTGGTGGATGGCCAGACAGTGGCTACTGCTGATCGCAATCAATCTCCGACAACAACAACTTACAATCTGGCCGTAGCCCAAACGGTAGGCGGACTGCACACGGTTCAGATCGTTTATTGGGATCAGGGAGGACAGGCAGTATTTCAGGCCTCTATTGCATCGGGTACTAATGTGGCGGTAGGTAGTTCCAGCTTCCAGGTACTTAACACGGTAAACCCGAATACGGTGACAGCGACGGTAACCTTGGACGCTAAGGACCAGGTTGATTTGACCAATAGTGGGCTGGTTCACATTACGTCGAACAATGGCACGGATGTCACTCTGCATCTGAACGCAAGTCAGCAATTAGTTGATACGGCCGGTAATATTTATGCCTACCAAAATGGGATCATTTACTTGCCTGTGGCCATGCCAGCCATTGGCGCCAGCCTGGTGGTCAATGCCACTGTTACTGATGTGGCAGGGAATACATCGGGTGTAGGCAGCAATGACTATCATCTGCCGTCTGCGCCTCCAGTAACCATTACTACGGATACGAATCATGACGGGTATCTGAATCTCAGTGAAACGGCCAATGGGACGGCTCTGGTACATACGAATGTGACTTTGGATGCTACGTTGCTGAGCGCTGGAGGGAGTGCAAACGTCAGTGTGGTTGATGGTGGCACGACGACTAACCTAGTTGTCAATCACGATGGGACAGTTACCGGTACGGCTAATGGTGTGAGTGGGGTTTATAGCAACGGAGTCTTGACTCTGACAATGTCTGAACCGGGGAATGGCAAATCGGTTGCTATCAGCGCCACACAAACCGATCACTATGGAAATGTATCTTCTATCGGTTCTGCAAGTGCCGTCGAAGATATTACGATGCCAGCACCCACGCTGAATGTTGCGCACCGGGCTGATGTTCAAACATTTAGTACCAGCTGGGAGACGGCTGCAAATACTTCGAATACTTCCGATCCTGTCGTTGCTACGTCATTGGAGGGGTGGACTCGAGTTGATACACCACAAACATTGTCTGGCGGTTCGAACGGCTTTGAAATTTGGGCATCTGGAGATAGTCAGTTCAACGATACGACCAACTCCTACAACACGATCTATGCCGCGCCTGGTAATGGCAATAATTTCCTGGAACTAAACGATGCTGGTGGCACGATGCCGCAGACAATTGGCATTTCCCACTCGGTGGCCACCACGGTTGGCATGGTTTATCAGTTATCGTTTGATTATGCTGGTCGCCCGGGATTTGATGCCAGTTATACCAACGTTTCCATCCTTCTTGATGGTGTCAAGGTGGCAAGTTATGCAAACACCAGCTCTGCAACAGCGCTTGACTGGCAAAACGTGAAGCTTGATTTCATTGGCGACGGCAATACACATACCATTACCATTGAAACCGATCCGACCGCTACCAATGCAAGCGGGCGTGGTGCCATGATCGACGATATTTCGGTTACGGGGTATCAGGGCGTGGCCGCGGGAAATGCTGTGGATGGATCGGATACGATGATTGCTTTGTCTAATCATGTATCGGCCTCTGCCAGTAATTCATCCGATACCTTTACCCTGACTTTCAGTGGTTTGTCTGCTGGGTCGGAAATTGTTACTAGCACTCATACCTATATTGCTGATGTGACCGGCAATATCACTATGCAAGGTAGTGAGCTGGCATCAGCGATACTGCATGTAGATAAAAGCTTTACCGGCGATTTGCATATCGGTGTTCTGGCAACGGAAACCGATATTGCTGGTAATTCAACCAATGCCTCTCAAGAGTTGGATCTCACCGTATTGGCACATAGTGGAACGGTGATTTCTTCCGACATCGTGGATTCGACCGCGCATATTATTAGTGGAACTAGCGGGAATGATACGGTGATGGGCACCCATACCAGCGGCGATGACCTTTATGGTTTGCTTGGCAATGATACGATCGTTGGATTGAGTGGAAATGATGTAATTATGGGCGGTGCCGGAAATGACACGCTGACCGGTGGTGGCGGTGTTAATACCTTTAAATGGATGTTGGGTGACCAAGGTACAACCGCAGCGCCCGCGGCGGACACAATCACGGACTTCAATACGGCGACGAATGGTGACAAGCTGGATTTGCGTGATTTATTGCAAGGCGAAGTGCACACGGGGACAAATGCCGGCAATCTTACCGATTACCTTCATTTCACCTACAACTCGACAACTCATGCCACGACCATTGAAGTTAAAACACATGGCCAGAATCAAGGCGGCGTTGATCAGACCATCACTTTGAACAATGTCGATCTGACTCTGGGCCATACGCTGACAACCGATCAGGCGATTATTCAAGACCTTCTTACCAAAGGAAAGCTGCAAACCGATTGATTGAGTGAAGTTGTTTTAAAAGGGCCGACAATTTGTCGGCCCTTTTTTGATTGAGATGTTCAATCTTGGCTATGCCGCGTCGCCTCAGGCCCCGTGCCGCCATGGATACCCAGTGCTTCGAGTGCCTGCCATTCGGTGGCCGTTCTGACCTGTTCGGCAATGGTGAGAATGCCTAGTCCTGTGGCAATGCCCGCGATGGCCCGGATCAGGTGCTGGTTGCCGGGCTGGTTATCCAGATCGTGGATAAAGCTGCCATCGATCTTGAGATAATCTAGGCGCAGCTCGTAAAGTTGCGGGATGCTGCCGAAATGCCTCCCAAAGTGTTCAATGCCGATCTTGCAACCAAAACGCGTAATCTGCGCGGCAAAATTGGCCAGTGCGGCCATTTCATCGCGCAAGCCGAATTCATTGATCTCCAACCAAAGCAGGGTGGCACGGGAACCGGCAGCACTGAGTAGCGCAATCAATTGATTGCGGAATGTTTCGCTGCGAATCGAATCGGCGGAGATGTTGACCGCAATGGCCTGTGGATGATGGTCCACATATGCCAATGCCAATTTCATCGCGACAAGATCAAGCTCAGGAATCAAGCCCAAACGCAAGGCATAGGGCAGGAAAATTCCGGCAGCAATCAACTCGCCGTTTTCCGGGTGGCGCAAGCGCAGCGCGGATTCCAGATGCAATAGCTTCCAATCGATGCTGTAAACCGGGAACAGGGCGAGTTCAAAGCTGTTCTCGGCAATCGCACGACGCAACAGCGCTTGCCAGTCGTTGTTGGGTTGGACGCTGCCATTGTTTTGCAGGTTGGCGACTGGCTCTTCACGCGTAGTTTCCGCTTGGACCAGTGCGCCGTCAGCGCGTGCTAGTACCGTACCGGGTGTTTCGCCGTGATGGAATACGGTGTAACCACAGCAGCCAGGACTTGGGTCATCCGTATGGCCGTGCCGGTAGAGTTCGCCCAGCTTGCCAAGGACTTCCCGCGCCAGTTTCTCTGCTTGATCCGTATCTGCGCAGGAGGCGAGCAGTGCAAAATCGGCACCATTCAGCCGGGCCGAGATCCACTCGGGTTCTCGCGCATCGATATCGGCCAGTTCGGCAGCCACGGATTGGAGGAAAAAATCGGCTTTTTCGCGGCCCATTCGCCGGTTTAGCCCGGCCAGATCATGTAGTCGTACCAATAACAGCATGCCCTGCGGCGCCGCCTCGTCTTCGGTCAGCATTTGCAGCAAACGGCCCATAAAGTGGCTACGGTTGGATAGTCCGGTCAAGGCATCACGGTTGGCGTCACTGCGTAACTGATCGATGCGGGCGGCCTGTTCGTTGAACATGGACTTGACCCGCTCGACCATCGTATTCATCGCGCGTACCACGGTACGCAATTCCGGCGTCCGTGGTTCGGCGACAGTGATGAACCGGCGTGCGGTGATGGCGCGTGCCTGGCCGATCATCTGATCGATCGGGCGTTTGAGCCAGTTGAAGAAAAGGCTGGCCAGCAGGCCTGTCATCAGGCCGACGAGTGACATCCATGCCAGTAACGAAAGCGCGCCATTCCACAGTGACTGATAGGCGAAGCGTGTATGTGCCAACACCGTGACCGTACCCGCCTGCTTCCAGCCATCATTGACCAATGCGGTTCCCGATTCAGCACGAATCGTGATGGCGTGGACAAACCAGTCTGGTACTTGATCCGGCAAGTTCTGGCTTTGCCGGTCTACCACTACTTTGCCATGGATGTTGGTATAGCGAACCTGCTGGAAATGGCCGCTGTCGAATAATGCACTGACCAGTAACTCCGCCGTAGCGTCATCCTTGTTTTGTTGCGACATGGAAAGTGCCAGGGCTGCGGCGTTATCCATGCTCTGCGTATAGAGCTGCTGCTCTAGATAGCTTTTAGCGCTATAGAGATTGAGACCAAAGCTGCCAATAAAAACCAGCAGGGTAACGGCAATCACGCCAATCCAGAGTTGTCGGTACAGGGACATTACTTTTTCCTCAAGGCTCCATGCCTTCTGCTTGCATTTTGTTCAGTACGTCTTTCCAGCGCGACAGACGTTCAACCGGTGCGGCAGGGCGATTGGCGCTGCCGGCAAAAACACCGTCGGTATTAAAACTGTAAACCGGGGTTAGGTCGGGCCGTCGTGATGCCGGGCGAATCTCGCTGATCAGGCTATCGAGCACCAGTGGCTCGGCATCTGGCGTCAGGTAGTAGGTCAGTACCATGTGTGCCTGAGTGATGCTGCTGGATGGGTCGCCGATTTTGGCCCGGACATAGGTAAGCCGGAGCTTTTCCTTTGCCACGCCCAGTTCGCGCAAGCTGAAATACTTGGCGATAACGAAATCTTCGCAATCGCCGGCACCCTTGCCCATGAATTCAAGCGGTGTTGCCCAGTAATCTTCCTGTCCCCAGACTGCCCAGTCGGTATCGTAACGTACGCGCCGATTGAAAAATTCGTTGATGCGCTTGAGCTTGTCCGGTTCGGGCAGATTTAGGGCGCTGGATAATGTGGTTTCCCAATCTTTCACCAGTTTTGCAGCAACACTACCGTATCGTTGTTGCTCGGTTTTTTGTAAGCGATCAAAGTCCCATGCCGTTGCAGAAAATGCAACTATCCACACCAGGGCCAGAGACCACAGGACATGAAGCAGGAAGAATCGGCGAGGGCCTTTGAAAGAAAAGGACATTAACTTGGCATTAGGACCGTTTTATTGCAGCATAATAGGCCATTTGCGCTTGGATGGCATTGATTCATCAGCTATTCCTAATGTGGTAGTCAGGGTTGAAAGCCACATGATAGAGTCCGGCTTTGTTTACAAAAAACAACAAAAAATCAGGTCAACACTGTTGGCATAATATGCGGGGGTTAACGTATGAGTTTTAACCTGAAATCGACACTGATTGCACTGGCCTTGGCTAGTTCTTTCCAAGTATCGCAGGCTGCAAGTTCCACGCTACCAGAAGTGGTTGAGCAAGCGATACTGCGTAACCCGGAAGTCCAGGCGCGCTGGCACCAGTTCCGTGCCGCAAGCGAAGAGGTCTCAGCGGCCAAAGGCGGCTACCTGCCGCGTGTAGATATTTCAGCGACCGCTGGCCACGCTTGGCAAGATTACCCGGTTGCCGCAGGCGGCAATCAATCGTTTAACAATCCCGGCGCAAATATTGAATTACGCCAGATGCTGTTCGATGGCTTTGCCACGCGCAGCGCCGTGCGTAATGCCGGCTATGTGAACCAGACCCGCTATTATGAACTGCTCGCTGCTTCTGACAGTGTCGCAGAAGAGGCTGCTCGTGCCTATCTGGATGTGCTGCGCTACCGGCGATTGACAGAACTTGCGCGCGATAACTGGGCGGTTCACAAAGAACTCTACGATCAAATCGATTCGCGCGTCAAAGCAGGGGTTGGCCGCCGTGTCGACCTGGAACAGGGCGCTGGGCGGCTGGCCTTGGCGGAATCTAACTGGCTGACGGAAGCCTCCAACCTGCACGATGTCAGCGCCCGGTTTGAGCGGTTGGTCGGAAACCTGCCGGCAGACGTTTTGAGCGAAGTTCCGTCCTTGCTCGATAAGCTTCCTCAGGATGGCGAGACCTTACCGCTGGCGCTGCGGCAAAACCCTTCCTTTCTGGCAGCTATTGCCAATCTGCGCTCAAGCCGGGCGCAACTGGATGCACAAAAAAGCAACAACTACCCGCAGCTTGAGTTCCGCGCCTCACAAGGCATGGACCGGAACGAGAACGGTATCGATGGAAATTACCATCATGGACAGGTACTGCTGGCACTGAGCTATAACCTGTTCCGCGGGGGGAGCGACTCCGCACGTGTCCGTGCTGCAGGCGAGCAGCTCAATGCCGCATTCGATCTGCGCGACAAATCATGCCGCGATATTCGTCAGGAAACGCGCATTGCCCAGAATGACCTGCGCAAGCTTGCCGAACAGATCAGGTATCTGGATCAGCACCAACTTTCCACCGAAAAAGCCCGGGATGCCTATCGTCAGCAATTCGACATTGGTCAGCGCACCCTATTGGATTTGCTCGATACGGAAAACGAGTTGTTTGAAGCCAAACGTGCGCTGGTCCAAGCAGAAATGGATTACCAACTGGCGCAGATTCGCGTGCTGACGCAGACCCATCGAATCTTGCCGGCGCTGAAACTGACCTCTCTGGATGCCACGATCAGCGATGATGATCTGGGTGGAACGGAAGCGGATGATGCACGTATTGCCTGCGGATCAGAAGCAATGCCAGCTATTGTGCTGGACCGGGTGGCTGCGATGGCTGATCGTGCTCCTCCTCCCGCTGTCGTGCCGGTTCTCCCAGCGCCCGTGCTTTCCAAGCAAGCGATTGTTGCCCAATGCGCAGAAAAAGATATTGCTCCCATGTTGAATGATTGGCGCAATGCCTGGGTGAGCAAGAATGTGGATGGGTATCTGAATTTCTTTTCGACACGCTTTGAGCCGCCAAAGGGGCAGAAGTTAGCTGCCTGGAAGGCCATGCGCCGCACCCGATTGAACAAGAGTGGTTCGATTACGCTGTCGCTGCAGCAAGTGAGCAGTAAACTGACGAGCGAAAATATGGCGGAAGTGAGTTTTGCCCAGACCTATTCGGCCGATGGCTTTACCGACAACGTGAACAAGACGCTCAGCTTGTCGTGTGAAGGCGGAAGTTGGAAAATACTGCGCGAAAATGTAACGCAGGGCCGGGTGTATTGATTGATTCCCCTCGTCCCTGAAACAAAAAGCCCTTCCGGTTATCGGAAGGGCTTTTTTATATTGGCAGGCACCAGGATCAGCCAATCTTGTCCGCTAGTGCAACGGTCATTTTTTCCAGCTTGCCAGCCGTCGCGGCGACCAAGGCTTTGATATGCGGCGTTTGCAGATGGGCATCCAGTAGTTCCTTGTTTTCCCACTGTTCCAGGAAGTAAAACAGGCTGGCATCCGCCTGGTCCTGGTGCAACACATAGCTGATGCAACCTGCATCGGTTTCGCGTGTCGGGGCGATCAACTTGATCAGTTCGGCGCGAACAAAATCAGCATCTTCCTGCTTGGCCTTGATCGTGGCGATGACGGTGAGTGCTGGCATGAATTTTCCTTTCGGTTGAAGTTCAGGTGCGCAGGCTATTGATCAATGGCGAAGGCAGCAGGTCGAACAACGCTGAAAAATCAGTAGCATCCAACAGATTTTTGAGTGCGAGACCAACTTCGGTATCGCCTTCAATGGTCAGCCGGCGCTGGAAAAACAGCGTGTCCGGGTCTTCCTGACGGCGGGCGAGGACCAGATAGTCTTCCAGTCTGGCGCCGAAAGTCACGTCTGCCGGCGCGGAGCCCGCGCGAAAGCGCGTGCCGTCAAAACTCAGCGTCGTGCCGCGCTCCAGGTCCAGGATCGACAAGCGCACGGTCTTGCCTTTCAGCCAGGAAAAATCTTCTTCGGGCCAGAGCTTGGTCCGGACGAAATTCAGCGCTGTAGCCAGTACAAAAGAAGGCGGGGCTTCAGGCAGATGGCGGGTGATAAAGGCCAGGGGGGCGGGGAGTTTCATGCGGTTTCCTCTTCGAACTTGATGCCGGCGGTGCCATGCCAGTAGCCGTTGACCAATTCTTCCGGATTCCAGCGGGCAAAGTCTGCGGCAAAGGTGTCGCCGGCCAGCTGCGCGGCGAATGCGGCAATGATCTCGCCAGTATAGTGCGCCTGCGGACTGATGCGCAGCAGGTCGAGGCCCATGTCTTGTAGCTGGGGCAATGTGGACCACAGGGAATGGCAAGCGGCGGATTGGGTCTGGGTGCCGTTGATACGCAAGAAATCCTGTCCTTCCCGGGTGCTGACCAAGAGTCCGTCCGGATGATTCAGGCAGCGGAACTCGCAACTGTCTTTCTTCAGGTTGTAATGCCGCGCCGTGAAGCAGCGCGCAGAAAATGCCAGCGGTAAGCGACCGTGTGCAAACACTTCGGTTTCGATCGTGCAGGTCTTCTCGGCCAGAATTGCGGCGATTGCTTCGCGACCGCATTCCAGTGGCGGAACCCAGCGTACCGCACCCTGTGCCGCCAGCCAGTCGAGCGTCGGGCCGTTGTAGATATTCAGGTGTGTGCCGGCGACAAACGGGATGCCCAGATCGCGGGCGACTTTCACGGCGCCCAGATCGTTGGCTTCCAGTCGCCCGCCTTTTTCTGCCAACCGTTTCAGGCTATTTAGATCACTGGAAGATTCAAGCAATGCCTGGCTGGCGATCACCACTTCCTTGCCGGCAGCAGTCAGTTCTTCGGCCAGGGCCAGCCAGTCGGCATCGCGCAATTCATGGCGGCGGCCGCAGACGACTTCGCCAAGGTAGACGACATCCACGGGCCAACTGGCGACGGCAGTATAGAAATCCAGTATTTGCTGGCGGGGCCAGTAGTAAAGCAAGGGGTCAAGCGTGAGTTTCATGGTCATTTCAGTTCAAAAGAGGTTTTACTTCCACGGACGCGAATACGCGCCCAGTGTCTGCTGATGGCCCTCGGAGACCTTATCGAGTGCGCTTGACCACTGCGGCCTAACCTGGAAATCCGTGTTGCCGGCGGCATCCAGTGCCGCACGCAGCGTGCGGGTGACTTCCGCCACGTAGGCCGGGCTGCGCTGGCGGCCTTCCACCTTGATCGCCGCCACGCCGATGCGGATCAGTTCCGGCAGGATGGAGAGCACGTTCAGGCTGACCGGTTCTTCCAGTGCGTAATAGGTTTCGCCCTGCACGGCAAAGCGCCCCTTGCACAGCGTGGGGTAGCCCGCCGGCTCGTCTTTTTCAAAGCGGTCGATCAGGATACCGTTCAGGCGCGCATTCATGTTGGCGCCCTGGTTGTCCCAGCGCACGAAGGCCGCAGGCGAGCAAACGCCGTGGGTATTGGGTGATTGCCCGGTGGCGTAGGAAGACAAGATGCAGCGCCCTTCCGCCATCACGCACAGGCTGCCGAAGCCGAAGGTTTCGATCTCGACCGGCGTGTTGTTGATCACGTATTCCACTTGTGGCAGCGTCAACACGCGCGGCAGCACGGCGCGACGAATACCAAAAGCTTCGTGCGCCAGGTTGATCGCCTCGAAGTTCGTCGCCGAACCTTGCACGGACAGGTGCAGTTTGAGCTGCGGATGGGTTTTGTGTGCATATGCCAAGAGGCCCATGTCGGCCAGAATCACCGCATCCGCGCCGAGCGTCGCTGCTCGATCAATACTGGCGTGCCATTCCCGTACACGACCCGCCTGGGCATAGGTGTTGATCGCGATCAGCACCTCGCGTTTTTTTGACTGGGCATAGCGGATGCCCTCGGTCAGTTGTGTGTCGGTGAAGTTCAATCCGGCAAAGTTACGGGCGTTGGTGGCATTTTTGAAACCGACATATACAGTGTCGGCACCATTGTCCACAGCGGCTTTGAGTGCTGGCAGGCTGCCAGCAGGACAGACGAGTTGCGGTAAGCGAGTCATGCGGTGGGCCAAAAATAATCTATTGCGAGCTTAGGCATATGTTGTCAGTAAGGTTTTAATCAAGGTCAAGGCGGAAGCGGACGGCACGAATGCCCTATATTTACCATGGTTATTAGCTGTGTGCCTTTGATTCTTTGATTTGTGCTATCCGCCAGAGTAGATTTGCGTTTTTGCTCTGCTCCAGAAAAGGACCTGCCATGCGCTTTGATACGCTCTCGATCCACGGTGGCTATAGCCCCGATCCGACCACCAAAGCAGTGGCGGTGCCGATCTACCAGACCACCAGCTATGCTTTCGACGATACCCAGCATGGCGCGGATCTGTTCGATCTGAAGGTGAAGGGCAATATTTACACGCGCATCATGAATCCGACCACCGATGTGCTGGAGCAACGTGTTGCCGCGCTGGAAGGAGGCATCGGCGCCTTGGCGCTCGCTTCCGGTCAAGCTGCAATTACCTATGCGATCCTGACCATTGCCGAAGCCGGCGACAACATCATCGCCACCAGCGCACTCTACGGCGGCACCTACAACCTGTTCGCCCACACGCTGCCGCAATATGGCATTACGGTAAAATTTGTCGATGCCAGCGATCCGCAATCCGCCGCGGCGCTGATCGACGAACGCACCAAGGCGATCTACTGTGAATCGATCGGCAATCCGCTAGGCAATGTGGTGGATTTTGGCGCGTTTGCCGACATCGCCCACGCCGGTGGCATCCCGCTGATCGTCGACAACACCGTACCGTCGCCCTACCTGACTCGCCCGTTCGAACATGGCGCCGATATCGTGGTGCATTCGCTGACCAAGTACATGGGCGGCCACGGTACCAGCATCGGCGGCATCATTGTCGATTCCGGCAAGTTCCCGTGGGCCGAACACAAGGCGCGCTTTCGCCGTCTGAACGAGCCGGAAGTCAGCTATCACGGCGTGGTCTACACCGAAGCCCTCGGCCCGGCCGCCTTCATCGGTCGCGCCCGCACGGTGCCGCTGCGCAATATGGGCGCGTGCATTTCGCCGTTCAACAGCTTCCTGATCCTGCAAGGGCTGGAAACACTGGCATTGCGCATGGATCGCCACTGCGAAAACGCGCTGAAAGTGGCCGAGTTCCTGCAAAAGCATCCCAAGGCCGCATGGGTCAACTACGCCGGCCTGCCGGATCACCCGAGCAAGCCGCTGGTGGATAAATATTTTGGCGGCAAGGCTTCCGGTTTGCTGACTTTCGGCGTGAAGGGCGGTCGCGACGGCGGTGCGCGCTTCCAGGATGCCTTGAAGCTGATCACGCGCCTGGTGAATATCGGCGATGCCAAGTCGCTGGCCTGCCACCCGGCCTCGACCACACACCGCCAGCTTTCTGCCGAAGAACTGAACAAGGCTGGCGTGTCGGAAGACATGGTGCGCCTGTCGATTGGCATCGAGCATATCGACGACATTCTGGAAGATCTGGATCAGGCTCTGGCGGCCGTGTAATCCAGGCCTTCCTTTCAAAGGAAAGGCCAGACGCAATGCAAAGGCCGGATCGATCATGTCGATTCGGCCTTTGCATTGCTGGTGCCCATCCGGGAATTTTGATCCGCGCTCTCAAGGGCCAACGTCAGCCTGATCCTCAAGCTGGAATGCCGATGCGCCTGCGCCGATTTGCACGTCCTTGGCCGTCAGCGTGGTATTGCGCACCGGCAAGGCCGCATTGGTTTGCAATTGCACGTTTTCCAAGCGTATCGCACGGAACGGTTTTTCCGGGGTGGCCGCAATGGCGCCGGGATTGCGACTGTTGCCATGAATATTCTGCAACGTGATGTCGTGGTAATACGGAGTCGTGGCGATAGGCGGCCGGCCCGTGTCGTTCGTCGGGATTTTTGGATAGTAGGCGGTGAGCAGGATCGCGTTGCGGACATTTTCCAGTGTCAGATCGCGATAAGTCACGTTGCTGACTTCTCCGCCTCGTCCCCGGCTGCTTTTGATGCGGACGGCGTTATCGGTACCGATGAAGTGAATGCGCTCGAAGATGACATTGCGGATACCGCCCACGGTTTCCGTGCCGATGGAGGCGCCATGGCCGGCGCGGAAGGTGCAATCCGACACGGTAATGTTTTCCACCGCGGCTTGCGGATGCCGGGGATCGATCGAGCCGGCTTTGATGGCGATATTGTCGTCGCCGGTGTCGATCAGGCAGTGGTGGATCGTCATGTCACGGGTATTGGAGGGATCAATACCATCGGTGTTGGGCGAATTTGCCGGGGCAATGATCTTGATACCATCGACGGCAATATTTTCCGAGGCATGCGGGACAAAATGAAAACTTGGAGAATTGGTCAACGTGATGTTTTCCAACTGCGCGTTTTTTACCCGGTTAAAGTAGATAAGACGAGAACGATTGGTCGGGCTGCTGCGCCCCCCATGAGCAAGATAGAAATCCCACCATGCTTGTCCCTGTCCATCGATCACGCCGGTGCCGGCCAGCGCGATGTCATGTATGTCTTACGCATTCAGAAATGCCAGCCAGCCTTGTGTTGCCGCATATTTCTGATTTTGTGAGCTGGCTTGGTACAACTCGCGCTCGGGCGATGCCAGCAGGCGAGCATCCTGATCCAGAAACAGACGAACCCCACTTTTCAGGAAAAGCGGGCCGCTCAGATACCGTCCGGGCGGAAATGAGAGGGTGCCGCCCCCTTGCGCTGCACAGGTATCGATCGAGCGCTGAATGGCCGACGTGTCCAAAGACTTGCCATCGCCGATTAGGCCGGATAGTGCGCATTGCTGTTGGGGAATCGCCAGATCCCAGGCGTGGGCCAAGGAACTTAGTGCCAGGCAGAACATGGCGGCGTTCAGTTTCGTCAGCATGGGCATCAGTCTCTGCAGGGGAGTTCAGTAATGCGGTGGAATTTCCTGGGCCGACAAATTGCGGGACGAGGGTTCCAGTGCTTGTAAATGCAAGTACAGGCCATGCAGCTCCTGTTGCAGACTGGTAATCTGGGTTTGCTGGTCTGCAACGGTCCGGTTGAGTGTATCGAGTAGATCATCCTGCAGAGCAAGCCGGATTTCGAGTTCGGTAATACGTGATTCCATGGGGTGTCTCCGGCGGATTCAAAATGCAGTTATGTTGAAAATATCAGGTTCTTTCAAGCCTCCGTCATCACGACGAATCAACGCTCTGGGGATTTCAACAGGCAATAGTGCGCGGCGCACCGGTATGTCGGCAATCATTTCAATTTCAACCAAGCGGACCACGTGGGCCGTTTGATCCCCCGAGCGCAGGATGCCCAGTGCGTCGACTTGCAGCTCTGTCTCGGTGAAGCGTAATTGACTTTCTGGGTCGCGCAGCGCGGCACTTAGAATCTCTAGCTGAGAATCGGGTTCCAGTGCCGTCCGGGTCTGGATAAGCTCTTCTTGCAGAAAATCCAAGCGTTTTTGCCGCTGGCGCTGCATCGACGAGGCCGTGAGCGGGTCCACGCTCCCGCCCAGGCGTAATGCAACACGCAGGGTATTGATTTCGTTTTCGATCAAACTCCGATCGGCCTCCAGCCCCTGCATGCGACGGGCAGCGTGGTGGGCCAGTTCTTCCAGTGCCCGTAAACGGGCTTGCAGGGCAAATTCACCGAGCGTGCCAACGGGTTCGCCGAAACGATGGTCGCGTAATACCAATACATCCTGAAGGACATCCTGGCGTACCCGGCCTTCATGTTCTTCCATGCCGTAGCGGTGTTCTACGTCATGGGCCATGGCCAACACGGCAAATGCTTTATCCGCCAAAGGATGCGCAGCAAACCACTGGCATACTGTTTCACTGGCGGCAACCAAGGCTGCCATGCGTTCCGGGTTGGCAAATGCCAGGTTAAGCAAGGGGTTTTGCCGCCAGGTTTCTGCAGTCAATGGCAAAGGGGCCGAAAGTTTTCCTTCCAGTAAATGCACCCTGGAACTGGCATGACGCACCATGGGCGCCAGACGTTGCCGGTAGTTACTGACGAGTTTGATGCGCGGGCTGGCAATCTCCACCAGCCGGTCAATCAATGCCGGATCCACCTTGGGAAGTGCCGCATCGCTGCGGCCCAGCAGGCGCTGTACAAACTGCCACATGGCCGATTCAGTTCCCTCTACGTTTTGCGGCATTGTGCCCCGGTTCAGCGTGGCTGCAAAGCCAATGCACGGTTCATTCTGGCGAGTGCTTCATCCAGTGTGGCACGCGGACATCCGAAATTTATGCGCACAAACCCCGGCAGGCCAAAATCGGTACCGTCAGAGAGGCCCACACCAGCATTTTCAAAAAAGCGCTGCGGATGCTCGATGCCGCTGGCGCGGCAATCAATCCAGGCGAGATAAGTGGCTTGTGGGCGGGTCACTTTCAGGCCACTCACGCCGTCGAGCGCAGCAATGACCCGGTCGCGGTTGCCGCGCAAGTAGACCAGTAGCGCTTCAAGCCATTCCCTGCCCTGGCGAAAAGCGGCTTCAGTTGCGGTAAAACCCAGCAGGTTGATTTCCGGCATGATGCCGCGCATTGCCCTCTGGTAGGCATGGCGCAACGTGGCATCCGGGATCACGGCAAATGCACAGGACAGCCCCGGAATGTTGTAGGTCTTGGACGGTGCCATCAGCGTGATGCTGCGCATGGCCGCGTCGGCCGACAGGCTGGCAAATGGAAGATGACGCACGCCTTCGTCCAGCAGCAGGTCGCAATGGATTTCGTCGCTGACCACGGTCAGGTCGTGCTGGCGGGCAAACCAGGCGAGGTGTTCCAGCTCGTCCAGGCGCCAGATGCGCCCGACCGGATTGTGCGGATGGCACAGAATCAACAGGCGGGTCCTGGGCGTGATGGCGGCTTGCATCGCAGCGAAATCCAGATGCCATCCGTCCGTGTCTTCGCGCAGTGGAATATTGATCAGTTCTCGCTGATTCAATCCGGGCGCGCTCAGGAACGGCGGATAGACCGGGGAAAAGGTCATGGCAGCATCGCCGGGTTCGCCCACGATGCGGCAAGCGAGGTTGATCCCCGGCACCAGCCCAGGTAGCCAGACGATCCAACCGGGCTCGATGGTCCAGTCGTAGCGGTCGCGCAGATAATCTACCACGGCCTCGGTGGTACTGGCCGGTGTACGGGTATAGCCAAATACGCCATGGTCGATGCGCTTGTGCAGCGCCTCGATCACTGCCGGCGGCGCGGCAAAATCCATATCTGCGACCCACAGCGGCAGAATGTCGCGACCGGCATATTTTCCCCATTTCAGGCTGGCCGTCCCGGTAAGGTCAAGTACACGATCAAAGTCATAGCGCATGTTTTTTCTCGTCGATAGCCGATTGCAGTAAACGGTAGGCGATGCTGTCAGAGCTGGGTAAATCAGGTAGCGCATCAATTGAAAACCATGCGGCATGCTCGATTTCGCCCGGTTGCGGCACGATCTCCCCTTCCACATAATCAGCATGGAATGCCAACATCAGCGAATGTGGAAATGGCCAGGGCTGACTGTCGAACCAGCGCAAGTTGGTGATGCGTACGCCGACTTCCTCCATGACCTCACGGTGCGCGCATTCATCCAGGCTCTCGCCCGGCTCGACAAAGCCGGCCAGTGCGCTGTACATGCCGGGGCGGAAATGCGGCGAACGTGCCAGCAACAGCTCATTGCCGCGATGAATCAGTACCATGATCGCCGGAGACAAGCGCGGATAGGCGCGATGTTGGCAGGCCGGGCAGATGCGCGCCGGCTCGCTTTCCATTGGCTGTGTCGGTGTGCCACAGACGCCGCAGAAGCGATGCTCGCGATCCCAGCTGCGCATCAATTTGGCGCGCGTCGCCAAGGCATGTTGTTCCCGGTCGAGCAGGGTCCAGGCCGTGCGCAAATTCTGGCGCAGCAAACCGGCAGGTGTTTCAACGCTATCAGGCCAAGCCAGCAGGCGGCAGGTTTGCTCGCCCAGACGACCAATCAGGCAATCGGTTTCGGGCGGCGGCAAGCTCGCCAGACGTGATGCGTCGGGGAAGGCATGGTCCTGGGTCAGCAGTAGATCATCGCCAATGAAGGCAAGGCACAAACTGTTTTCCGGAGCGATCGGGGAATAGAGTGGGGAAAAGTCGACAGGCAGCATGATCAGGATATCTTGTGCGATGGAAACCAAAGGGTAACAGCCTCAAGCGGCTTTTGCACCGCGAGAATTGCCCGGCAAGCTCTCTGCGGTTAAAGTGCGCGCATGGCTAAAAAAATCTCTCTTGACCGTATTTTGCAATCGCAAGGCTTTGGCAGCCGCAAGGGCTGTCGCGAGCTTGCCGAAGATGGCGATGTCCGCATTGCTGGCGAAGCTGTGACCAACTGGCGCACCGAGTTCGATCCGGATGGCTTGGTCTTCAGCGTGTTCGATGAAACCTGGGAATACCGCGAGCATCTGTATCTGGTGCTCAACAAGCCGTTTGATTACGAATGCTCGCGCAAACCGTCCAGTCACCCTGGCGTGTTGTCTCTGTTGCCGCAAAATTTTGAATGGCGTGATGTGCAGCCGGTCGGCCGGCTCGATTACGACACCACCGGGCTGTTGCTGCTCTCCGACGATGGCAAATTTATTCATGCGCAATCGTCGCCCAAGCGCCATCAGCCCAAGACCTATGTCGCCACCACCGCCGAACCGGTCACCGAAAAAATTGTCGCCAGTCTCCTGGCCGGGGTGAAGCTGCACGATGAGCCCGCGCCGCTGACCGCGCTGGCTTGCCGTCAGCTTGCCGAAAACAGCATCGAGATCGTACTCGAGCAAGGCAAATACCATCAGGTGAAACGTATGCTTGCGGCCGCAGGCAACCACTGCGCCGCGCTTACCCGTACCGCAATTGGACAATTGCAATTGGCAGACCTGAATTTGGCCGAAGGCGAATGGCGTTATCTGACTGATGAAGAATTGACGCTGCTGGGGCGTGATTTATAGATTGGAGTGGAATTCAGTGGAGCCTCAACGGGCGATGCATCAAGCAACGCCTGTTGGTTTTGCAAGTTCTTTAACCTCTCCCCAGACCTCATCCAGCAGCACACGGAATTCGGTATCGGGCGGAGCCGGGTGGATTGCCAGATCGTCGAGCGTGGCTTCATAAAGCCATTTTCCGCCTTCGGTCAGCGCCTGACGCAGCAAATCGCGCACGGTGCTGGTTTGTCCGAGCAGGTGGGCGCAGTATGCTTGGTTGCCTAGAACAATGCCTTTTTCCGGGCTTTGTGCCAATGCGGCTTGAAAAAAATGTTGCGCTTGCTGTAAGAGCTGCTGGCATGAACTTTTGTTGGCCCAGTATTTTTTGGCTAGGCAAAGTAGCTTGAAACCTTTGCCGACTTGTGCGTGTGAAACTTGTTCTCGCAAGGTGGGTTCGGGAGCATTGCCGAAGCGGGCAATGATCTGGTCATAGATAGGAATTACTTCATCATTGCGCTGGAGCAAATTTAGAGCGACAGTTTTGTAGATCATGGCTTTGGCGACCTGTTCGCGCAAGGTGGGTTCATGGGCGTCACCGAAGCTGGCGATGAGGTGGTCAAAAATAGTGATGGTCTCTTCGTAGCGTTCGAGTTTGCCTAACGTAACAGCCTTGGTCAGCATGGCTTTGGCGACCTGTTCGCGCAAGGTGGGCTCGCTGGTGTTACCGAAGCTGGCGATGAGTTGGTCTAAAATAGCGATGGTCTCTTCGTAGCGCTCGAGCTCGCTTAACCGAATACCCTTGTTGAGTCTGGCTTTTGCGACCTGTTCGCACAATGCGGGTTCGAGGTCTCTATCGAAGCGGGAAATAATCTGCTCATAAATGGCCATTTCTTCTTCGATACGGTTTTGCGCCCCAAGAGCTACACCTGCGTTGAAAAGCGACTGTGCAATTTGGCGTGGCGTTGCTTGACTTGCGAGTGCTGCTTGCTTCCAGTAACGTGCTGAGCCTTCCATATCCCCATCGCTATGAGCAGCAAAAGCGCGAGTATTCCAGTCTTGAAATGTATATTCAGCTTCAGGTTTACGGGTTAGATCTTCCGCTGTAATCTCTTCTGTGCCATTTCCAGCAGGGCTATTTGTAGTATTAACCGACAAAGATTCTAAGCGCTTCGTAAATGCCGTTATGGTTTTGTTAACATTTTCATGGGCGACATTTTCCAATTCCGTAATGCGTTTCTGAAATGCAATGAGTTTGTGTTCAAGTTCATCGTGATGTGTTTTGAACCAGTCTTCTGCGGTTTCTCTTGCAATTTTAGGTGCAACCTTATTGGCTTCAATTTCGGCAGTTTCCTGGGCTTTATTTTTGACAGAGTAGTAGCCGAAAGTACCGGCCACTGCTGCAAGGGCTGTGATCAGAATACCCAAACTGCCGACGAACCAGTCCACACGTGATTTGACGTCATCAATTCGCCCTTTCTGGTCTTCAATGCGCTTGTCCTGATTATCAATTCGTGTGATTAATATTTGATTGCCTGAATCGACTTTGAGCTGAATCACCTCTTTGGCATGATCCAATTCGCCTTGGGTGACAGTGTTGTCGGCGGCAAATAGCGCGAGTGGCAGGCAAAGCAAAAAAACGGACAACCAGCGCATGAAAAGCATCTTGTAGCCTTGTTGATAAACAAGAGGGTACGGCAATTCTACCGTGAACGTAGACAACAAAACAAAAGTTGCAGCGATTTGGTGTAAGTTTCGTTTTTGCTTCTTGCATGGTTTTATTGGTTTGTTAAACCAAGCATTTATTGTGTTACGTTCTGCTACATATTTACCTGCTTTGTCAGGTAATGGACTGCGCTTGTGTCTCGGTGATGCGAAGAGTACCGTTGCAACAGGACTGATTTTGGTCAACAAAATCAAGACATAGCGCTGCACGCAGGCCATTAACCGGGGGCTATAATCCGGCCCCTGAAAAGATTTTTTCGTACGGCACTATGGAACAAGTCATCACTCTGCACCGCCCGGCGTCACGCGGCGAAAAATTTGCGCCGGGCATTCCCGGTCACAACAAGGTTGAGCTGCAACTCTTTACCACGCTCAACTGCAATCTTAAATGTACCTACTGTTCCGCCGCAGTGGGCGACGTGCTGCATTCACAGGGGCATGTGGAATACTCGCCGAACCAGCTCGACCGTTTTATTGCCACGCACCTGAAGGATTACGACGTTTACGTGACCTTCTACGGCGGCGAGCCGGTGATGAACCGCAGCTTTATCGAAGAAATCATGCAACGTCATCCGCAGTTCCGCTATCAACTGCAAACCAATGGCACCTTGATCGACAACCTGCCCGCATCCGTACTGGGCAAGTTCGCCAACGTGCTGATCTCGGTCGACGGCGGAGAGACGATCACCGACCACTTCCGCGGTCGCGGCGTCTACAAGCAGGTGGTGAAGAACCTTGGGCGGGTTCGCCCGCACTTGGGCGGCAGCGCAACGGCGCGCATGACCTGGAGCAGCCCGGAGACCACCTTCGAAGAAATTGACGGCCTGCTCCAGCACTTCGACTATCTCTATTGGCAATTCATGCAGGCCGAAGGTGGCTACGATGCCGCGGGAATGGAAAAGAAAAAGGCCGTGCTGCGCCAGCTCGTGGCCCGCTTCTTCGCCAGCACGGATGCACTCTACCCGGTGATTCCGCTGATGGGCATCGTGCGCAACAAGGTGCGCCCCGACATCCTGGAGCGCGAGCACGGCGGTTTCAGCCAGTGCCGGGTTTCGACCCATATCATCAACGTCCTGCCCGACGGCCGCATTTTCCCCTGCCCGGACATGGCCTGGGCGCCGGAATTGCAGCAGGGCGATCTGCGCGAAAACTGGCTCACGCAAAGTCCGCTGCAGCCGCGTCCGGAAATGCCGTGTTACGACTGCAGCGCGTTCGGCTTCTGTCGCTACAACTGCATGAAGAACCTGTACCGCGGCTACGTGCACGGCGATGCTGATTACCGGGTGAACGTGGTCGAGCCGATCTGCGAGCTGGTGCGCTTCCTCGGCGAGGAAATCGACCGTCACCATCCGGCCGATTGGTACGCCAAGGCCAGTGCCACTGTGCGCGAACAGATCGAGAATTGCCCGGTGTACGAGTACGTGGAGATCATGCCGTAGCCGATCAGGAAACACTGCAGATGTCGTTCAGGTGCTCCCTCTGTACTCGGTCGAAAAAAAGCCCCGCATCGAAATGCGGGGCTTTTTGTTGCCAGAGGCAGGCAGATCGATCAGTTCTTGGACTGGTCGACCAGCTTGTTCTTGGCGATCCACGGCATCATTGCGCGCAGTTGGCCGCCGACCACTTCGATCGGATGCACGGCGTTCAGACGACGGCGAGCGGTCATGCTCGGGTAGTTGGTCTTGCCTTCCTGGATGAACATCTTGGCGTACTCGCCGCTTTGGATGCGCTTCAGGGCATTGCGCATTGCTTCGCGCGATTGGGCGTTGATGACTTCCGGGCCGGTCACGTATTCGCCGTATTCGGCGTTGTTGGAGATCGAGTAGTTCATGTTGGCGATACCGCCTTCGTACATGAGGTCAACGATCAGCTTCAGTTCGTGCAGGCATTCGAAGTAGGCCATTTCCGGGGCATAACCGGCTTCGGTCAGGGTTTCGAAGCCCATCTTCACCAGTTCAACAGCGCCACCGCACAGTACGGCTTGTTCGCCGAACAGGTCGGTCTCGGTTTCTTCGCGGAAATCGGTTTCGATCACGCCGCCCTTGGTGCCGCCATTGGCTGCAGCGTAGGACAATGCAATGTCCTTGGCTTTGCCGGACTTGTCTTGGTAGATAGCAATTAGCGAAGGTACGCCGCCGCCCTTCAGGAATTCGGAGCGTACAGTGTGGCCCGGGCCTTTCGGAGCAATCATGATCACATCGAGGTCGGCACGCGGGACGACCTGGTTGTAATGCACGTTGAAGCCGTGGGCGAAGGCCAGTACTGCGCCCTGCTTGATATGGGGGGCAACGTTGTTGTTGTAGACTTCCGGAATGTTTTCATCCGGCAGCAGGATCATGACGACGTCGGCGTTCTTCACTGCATCGTTGACTTCCGCGACCTTGATGCCGGCAGCCTCAACCTTGGACCAGGACGCGCCACCCTTGCGCAGACCGACCGTCACGTTGACGCCGGAATCGCGCAGGTTTTGTGCGTGGGCATGGCCTTGCGAGCCGTAGCCGATGATGGCCACTTGCTTGCCCTTGATGATGGAAAGATCGGCGTCTTTATCGTAATAAACCTTCATTGCATTTCCTTTCAGGGTAGGGTGCGCTTTTGCGCCCCGGATTAAATGGTGCGCGAAAGCGCACCCTACATATTAAATTTTCAATATCCGTTCGCCACGACCAATGCCGGAAGCACCGGTACGGACGGTTTCCAGAATGGCGGCAGCATCGAGCGCCTTGATAAAGGCATCGAGCTTTTCGCCTGGCCCGGTCAGTTCGATGGTGTAGGTCTTCTCGGTCACATCGATGATGCGGCCACGGAAGATGTCGGCCATCCGTTTCATTTCCTCGCGTTCCTTGCCGGTGGCGCGCACCTTGATCAGCATCAGTTCGCGTTCGATATGCTCGGCCTCGTTCAGGTCGATTACCTTGACCACTTCCACCAGCTTGTTGAGCTGCTTGGTGATCTGCTCAATGATGTCATCCGATCCATGGGTGACGATGGTCATCCGGCTCATGGTCGGATCTTCGGTCACTTGCACTGTTAGCGAGTCAATATTGTAGCCGCGGGCAGAAAACAGTCCGGTTACCCGTGATAGCGCACCGGCTTCGTTTTCGATGAGGGTGGACAGAATATGGCGCATGGTCTTCTCTCCTTTCTCAGCAAAGATTGCCGTAATCACGGTTGTTTTCGAAAGGCGTCTGCTGCATGCCGCTCATGTGTGCTGGCAGATCCATCTGGTTGAGTCCCTTGCCATTCTGGATCATCGGGAACACGTTTTCGCCCTCATCCGTGATGAAGTTGAGCAATACGCAACGGTCTTTATGGGTGGTAAAGGCTTCGCGCAGGGCCGGTTCGACGTCTTCCGGTTTTTCGATGCGCAAGCCAATGTGCCCATAGGCCTCGGCCAATTTTTCAAAGTTGGGCAATGCCTCCAGATACGTTTCGGAGTAGCGGTTGCCATAGAAGAATTCCTGCCATTGCCGCACCATGCCCAGATAACGATTATTCAAGAGAATGATCTTGATCGGCGTGTGGTACTGCTTGGCGGTGGAAAGCTCCTGGATGTTCATCTGGATCGACCCGTCACCGGTAATGCAGGCGACTTGCGCTTCCGGGTTGGCGATCTGCGCCCCAATGGCTGCAGGCAGCCCAAAGCCCATCGTGCCGAGGCCGCCGGAGTTGATCCATTGGCGCGGGCGGCGGAATTTGTAGTACTGCGCCGTCCACATCTGATGTTGACCGACATCGGAGGTAACGATGGCGTTGCCGTTGGTCACTTCCCACAACTTTTGCAGAACATACTGGGGCTTGATCTTTTCTGCTGACTGCGTGTATTCCAGACATTTGGGTGCACGCCAGGTTTCGACCTGTTTCCACCAGTCGGCCAAGGCTTCTGCATGCGGGCGGATGCCGGTTTCTTTCAACAGCGCAATCAAGTCAGTCAGCACATGCTTCACATCGCCCACGATTGGTACATCCACTTTCACACGCTTGGCGATTGAAGATGGATCCACGTCGATATGAATGATGCGTTTGGCTTGCGACAGGAACTGATCGGGCACCGAAACGACACGATCGTCGAAACGTGCGCCAATCGCAACGAGGACATCGCAATATTGCATGGCAAGATTGGCTTCAAACGTGCCGTGCATGCCCAGCATGCCGAGGAAGTTCGGATCAGTGCCGTCGAGCGTGCCCAAGCCCATCAGGGTGTTGGTACACGGCGCGTTCAGTAGCTTGACCAGTTCGGTGACTTCCGCGCTCGCGTTGCCTTGTACTGCACCGCCACCGACATAAATCAGCGGACGTTTGGCTTCGCCGATCATCTGCGCCGCTTTCTTGATCTGGCCCGGATGACCCTTGGTCGGCGGGTTGTAGCTGCGGATCGCGATCGATGCCGGGTAGCTGAATTCGGCCTTGTGGATGGTGATATCTTTGGGGATATCGATGACCACGGGGCCTGGCCGACCAGTTGAGGCAATGTGGAAGGCTTTCTTGATCGTGACGGCCAGATCGCGTACATCCTTCACCAGGAAGTTGTGTTTCACGATGGGCCGCGAGCAGCCGACCATATCGACTTCCTGGAAAGCATCAAGGCCAATGCCTGGAGTGGCAACCTGACCGGAGATGACCACCATCGGAATGGAATCCATATAGGCGGTGGCAATACCGGTAATTGCGTTGGTGGCCCCAGGGCCAGAAGTTATCAGGCAAACACCCACTTTTTTGCTGGAACGCGAATAAGCATCTGCAGCGTGGGCTGCAGCTTGCTCGTGCCGGACCAGCACATGTTTGAAGGCATTTTGTTTGAAAATTGCGTCGTAAATTTCGAGAACGGCGCCGCCGGGATAGCCAAAGACGAATTCAACACCTTCTTCGGCCAAACAGCGTACAACGATCTCTGCACCCGAGATTTCCATCGGTTCAATCCCTGTCTCGTAGTTGAACATGAATAATGCGAGCGGTCCTGCCTGGAAGTGCGCTTTGCTGCAATGCGACGAGCGAGACAGCGCAAGCGCGCGTTCGATCACTCGTAATTCCGTATTGCCAGCTTTTAAGCGCTTCCATCAGCAGTCCATAGTCCGGGCTTGCCGCCGTCGCGTCGGGCTTGTGACCCAAGGGACGACCAGATGTGTTTGAGTCGCGGTGCCTGTCGGTGCCAGCGTACCGTGTCGGAGGCGCTGGCAAATGAGCTTGGATGAGTTGTCAACGTTAACCGATCACGTGCGTTATTGCAAGCTCTGACCGCGGCGGATTACCATGACAGCGCTTTGTTTAAAACCAATATTTCTGCAGGAGACGACCCTGGGAACTCCGGGAGAACTTGCCAGGTTTCTTGCCGAGGTCGAGCGGCGGGCATTTCGCCAGGCACTGTATGCAGTGCAGGATGAAGATGCGGCACTCGATATCGTGCAGGATGCCATGTTGCGTCTGGCGGATAAGTATCCCACCCGGCCGGCGACGGAATGGCCCATGCTGTTCCAGCGCATTCTACAAAATGCGGTGCGGGATTATTACCGCCGTCAGAAAGTCAGATCGTGGTGGACCACGCTCATCTCTGCCTTTCAGCCGCACGATGATGAAGCCGATGCCAGTGATCCGCTAGAATGGCTTCCGCATACCGCTGAAGCGCCGCCAACGCCGCATGAAGAGCTCGATCAGGCGCGCACGATGCAGATCATTGAAGTTGGATTGAAAAAATTACCCGCACGTCAACGAGAAGCTTTCCTGCTGCGTTATTGGGAAGAGATGGATGTTGCGGAAACGGCTCGCGTGATGGGTTGTTCTGAAGGCAGTGTTAAAACCCATTGCTCCAGAGCGACCCATGCCTTGGCCGCCTGGCTCAGGGAGCAGGGGGTGGAATCATGAATGAACGTGAATTTGCACAAAGAGTAACCCGGACACTTAACCGGGCAACCGTATCGCCCAAGGTGGCCGACCGCTTGCGCTCTGCACGGGAAATGGCTGTTGCCCATGCTAGTACGCAGGGTTCTGGGTGGACTTCAAACGGAAATGTGCTGGTGCGTTTCTGGCACCGGCACCATGCTGCCTGTATCGGTTTACTGCTTGTCTTGACCTTGTCTGTGGCAGGCTCAGGCTGGCAATGGCATCAGGCGCGTGAAGCCGATCGGGCACTGGAAGCACAGATACTGGCCGATGAATTGCCGATGGATGTGTTGCTGAGCGGACGATTCTGATTATGGCTGTCTTAAATGGTCGCTGTTTTGCCCCTGTCCTGTTGTTGGCGTTATTGGCTGCGCCGGTATGGGCCGATGCGCCAAACTGGCAGGGATTATCTCCAGCACAGAAAACAGTGCTTGCTCCGTTGGCGGGCAACTGGGACAGTCTGCCGACGCAGGAACGCGAGCGCTTGCTGGATGTGGCTGCGCGCTACCCCAAATTGGTTCCGGAGCAACAGGCACGTGTTCGCGAACGTTTGGGGCAATGGGCTGCACTCCGCCCCGAACAACAGGAGCGTTTGCGCGAAAACTATCGCCGTTTTCGCGATATGCCGCCGGAACAGCGGCAACAAATTATTGAACGGTTCCGGGAACATCGCCAGCAAATGCGTGGTTCGGGCAACGGTCCTGGCAATGGAATGGGCAACGGTCCAGGTAATGGTCCCGGCAATGGCATGGGGGGCGGAATGGGTAACGGACCATACGGTCCGCGCAATGGACAATCGGGACAATAAATGCATGGCTGAAATCGTTATCAAGTACGCCGCTGCCGGCTGGTGGCGGCGTTTTCTTTCTTTCTGGTATGAAGCGCTGCTGCTGGCAGCCATCATGCTGCTGCTGCAGGCGGTTAGCCAGTTTCTGTTCCAGCAGGCGAGCGGCTTGCCGGTCACGGCCCTGACCGATCTGCCTTGGCCGCGCGCCCTGAATTCAGTCTGGTTGCTGGTTTGGGTCTTTGCCTGGTTTGCCTTGTGCTGGCGCCGAGGCGGGCGAACGCTCGCCATGAAAGCATGGCGCATGCGCCTGATCATGGTGAGCGGTGGGCGGCCGACGTGGCCTGCCATTCTGATCCGATTCGTGGTCGCGGGCGTGTGCTATGGCCCGGCGCTCCCCTTGTGGGTGCTGGCTTTTCATGCGCACGACTGGCTGTTGCCAGCATGGCTGGCGAGTGCTTGTTTGTTCGTGCCGTTTATTTGGGCCTGGTTTGACCGGGATGGACAGTTGTTACATGACCGACTGGCGGGTACGCGTCTTGTGATAACCCAACGTGGCCAGCCCAAACACGATGCCGCACAGCAAGGCTAGTATCGGGGTATCACCCCAGCGCAGATAAGGCGTCAGGCCACTGCGGTTTTCGACGTGTCCTTCCAGAACCCCCGGCTTGCCTGCGGGAAGCTGGCTAACAATCCGTCCTTGCTGATCCACAATGGCGGTCGCGCCAGTATTGGT
>JARLJJ010000588.1 GCA_031291275.1 Formivibrio sp. | reverse complement strand
GTAGTCGGGTCCGTAATAGATGCGGTACATGGCCAGCACCACGGCTCCCGTAGCCACAACCACGAGCCCTGCGACTATCCATGCCTTGCGACTGGACTTTGTCGCGCTTGGATAATGCCGTCTATACAGGACACCGATGATCAGCAGTAGAATGCTGATTCTAGTGATGTTCCCCTTGCCGCCTGGAAACGTTGTAACAACCATGCACGCGAGAATCAGCAGAATATATATTTTGCGCGGCGATTTTAGATACAACGTACAGGCCAATGAGGCCAGAATCACTGGGAGCGTCATGAAACCCACGTTGTAGATGTAATAGTCGTCCAGCGCGAACGTTCCGGCAATTCGGAACTGGATCACCTCCTGGGTCGTCAATCCACCAGTCAGAATCCGTATTCCAGGAGGGGTTCCGACATTGCGCACATACAGGTAGAGAATGAGTCCAATGGCTGCAATCAATATGAAAATCATGAAAGACACTGCTGTCCGTTCCTGACGATGCGCGGGTCGGACAGGCTTCGCTTGCATGGTGTACGGAAGCGATACTCCATAAAACATGAACACCTGAAGGATAAGCATCAGGGAAAACTTATAACTGAAATAGTCGTTATTAAATACACTCACGCGCAGGTGCGGCACGAAGACATAGATACTTCCAATCGCGTTATAAACAAACATCCCCAGGAATGCGAAGAACACGATGGGAAACCGTGTGTAGTATTTGTTCCTCAGCGAAAATATCAGGTATGGCGCATACACAAGCAGAGTGATTGCGTAGAGCGTCAGCCGGATGAGGAGCATCAACATTGAGTCTTGTCCTTGGAGGAGATGGGGTCAACCGGCCTTAGATCTGCCGAATCAGGTCAACGATTGCCGTGAACTGGTGCTCGAAGTTCCACTGCTGTTGGCTGAGGGCCAGAGCATTCTTTCCGTATTCGCTGACTGTGTCTCGCTGCCGGCAAAGGGTCCCGATCAGGTTCGACAGTTGGTGAGGGCTCTCAGGATCGATTTGCCAGCCGAGTTTTCGTTCCTTTACAAACTGGAGAGAAGCGTTGTCGGAACACACAACGGGAAGGCCTCTGGCAAGATACTCGTACAGTTTGTTCGGCGCGCATAACTCAAAGCCCGGATTCATTGGGTCGTTTCGCCAAGGGTAGAGCGCTATGCCCACATCGTGCCTCGACATAAACTCAGGCAGTTCGGTTCGCGGCAACAATCCGGAATAAGATACGTTCCCGGCCGGAAAATACCCGCCTATCTTCCTGATCAGAGCCTGCGGATCATCGGTGTATCCGGCGAGCGCCAACGTGTATTGCAGAGGATCAACAAGCCTGAAGGAATCAAAGAGAAAACTGAGCCCGTTGGATGATCCAAGCGTGCCCTGATACAAGAAACGCAGGGGCCCCCGGTATGACTCGCCCGGGTGAATCTGAGTCTCACTGACATAAGACTTGAGAGGCACATTGAGCAGAGCTACAGCCCGGTCCGGTACCGGCATCCACTCGCGACGCCGCTCGAGACGCTCGTTGTTCACATCGATGAGAATTTCAAGCCGCTTCGCAAGCTTGGGCGCCATCAGGTGCGGATAGTGCCGGAG
>JARLJJ010000587.1 GCA_031291275.1 Formivibrio sp. | reverse complement strand
GAATGACCGGCCATGGGATGAACTCGTCTTTGGTTGCGCGCTGCGCTGAGAGCGGCGCTGAATCGGACCGCTGAGATAGCCGGGCCGCACACCGCCACGCAAGACCACCCTGCCCCAGATGCCCTGCGGCGTGGGAGCGGGCACAACGTAGTTGCGAATAAATTTCAACGCGAACGACAGAGCGGATTATAAACCTACCGTGCTGCCCATGCGGAAACTTCCGATTCCAAGTAGTATTGCAGAAGACTTCAATACACAGTTGATAATATACCGCTAGCACATGCTTCGATATGGCCCCCGATCTTCCCGCACTTATCGCGCAAGAAAAGAACCTTGGCTTCCCTGTAAAATGGGCCAAAGATGGTGACTGCTTGGTTTTCTTGGCGCCCCTAGAAATAGATGGCATCACTATCCAGGGACTGCAGTTGCGTGGCAAAACAAAAGCCTTCTACGCAAATCGAAATATTACGATACAGCTCCAATACCAAGGCATCCTTGGAAAAGCAGAACCAATCGCCAGAATTTGTTGGAAGCCATTTCACACTCATAACAACAAGGGAAAAGGGCCACACGGTTTGCGCTTTGTCGAACAGAAGGGGTCGCATCACCACAGTTTTGGTGACAACTGGAATACTACGACAAACCAAATGTTTAAACCCAACCTGCCCATCGCGGTACCGCTCTCGCCCGAACCACAAGGCTTTTTTGAGCTTCTTGCGCTAGTTAGAAAAGAGTTTAGAATCATGGATGCCGATGCAATTGAGATACCTCAGTGGTCGGAAAAATTGGCATAGACCAACATGAACGCGCCTGAAAGCAAGCAGCTTCGCTCCGTAATGGCTGAAGTCGCCCAGCAACTTGTTGCCGTAGATCAACACGGCACTGAGGCCTTCGTGCGCGTGCCACTGCTCTATCCGAGCGGAGCTTCTGTCGTGGTCAGAGTCCGTGAAGAAGGCGACACATTTTTCGTGTCAGACTTTGGGATGGGCTGGGACGAAGTTGAAATGATGGGAGCCAGCGCGAGAATATATTCGCGACACGCAAAGATTATTGCAGAGAATGCTGGCGTTCACTTCGATGAGCGCGCGTTCTTCGTTCTCCGAGTTTCGAAACCGCAGCTTGTCGGAGCGATAGTCACAATTGCCAACTGCTCCCAAGAATCTGCTGCGCAAGTCGCTTATGCACTTGCGGAAAAACGTACGGTCGATGAGAACGATGTGCTCTATACGCGCCTGAAAGCTGTATTCGAGCCTAGAATGGCAAGAGTAGAGCGCGGTGCCATACTCAAGGGTGCGTCAACGCATGATTGGCCGGTCGGCTCTCTCGTAATTTCCAACGAAAATCGGACCGTATTCGAAGCTGTCACAAACTATGCAACCTCAGTCGCGAAGGTTGTAACTGAATTTGGCGATCTCGGTAGACTTGATGGTGCACCTGCGCGTGTCGCCGTTGTGAAAAGCAAAAGTGAACTTGGCACTTACCTTGGGCTTCTTTCTCCAGTTGGTAACATTATTGAATCGAAGCTTGCCGACTCACACATTACTAAGCTCGTGCGTGCCGCTTAGAAGCACCGGCTGCAGGAGCGTTTGCAGACTATGAACGCCATGCCCGGCCCCTCCCCTGACGACTCGCATCCGCTTGCTGGTTTCCCGCAGGTTTGTTTCATCAAGAACACGGTGAAGAATCCGGCCATCATTGTTGGCGATTTCACCTATTACGATGATCCGGAGAACTCGGAAGATTTCGAACGCAACGTGCTTTATCTTTTCGACTTCATTGGCGACCGGCTGGTGATTGGGAAGTTCTGCGCCGTTGCGCGCGGCGTGCGTTTCATCATGAACGGCGCCAATCACAAGCTGTCGGGGATTTCGACCTATCCCTTTTTCATTTTCGGCCATGGCTGGGAAGGCGCGGCGCCCAAACCGGGCGAGCTGCCGTTCAAAGGCGATACCG
>JARLJJ010000586.1 GCA_031291275.1 Formivibrio sp. | reverse complement strand
TGTGTAAAGCACAATTCCAGGCGAAGCTTGAATTTCCGCGATCACTCTTTCAAGCTGGTCACCATTCCGGATTAATGGATAAACATGTTCAATCGAAGTGACGCCTTGATATTGAGCGGCAGCTGCGCGGCTGACGGCAATCAACGTTTCACCAGTCGAATCTGACACCAGATGCAAATGAAAATAGTTTCGGCTCACGTTGCAACCTGCATGCTGGAGGAAATCGAGGAATTTTCCAGGAGAAAAGGAAAATGGACGCCTCAACGTAAATTATTAAAGTGAGGTTGTTCACAGCCCCTGTGGATTAGTGGGCACAAGTCTCAAACTTCCGCTGCCCGGACCCAATCTGGCTTTTTTTCGGTCTTTTCTCAACAGGCCAATTGCCGTCGACAAATTTGGCTTCATAAAAATGCATTATGGGAACAGCGGGGATAAGTCGGCTCCCGCTTAACCCCTTATTAACCATCGAAAGGCCTGTATCAAACCCTTAACAAAGCATTAACGAAGTCGACTCGGCGAACCTGCGGATCGTGCCGTCAAAATTGCATAAACCGGGGATACGTTGTGGAGGAGCCGGAATGACGCTATTGCAGGGGTCAATAAGAAGAAAAAAGAGTCTAAGAATCTATCTTTCTTAAAGGATGTCCCTGTGACCGCCAGCCCCTCACCGAGCATCCAGGCTCCTGCAACCAAGCCATTTCTGGCCACCTTGGATGGCGCCGCGCTCGCCAAGTTTCCGCCGATCTGGCTCATGCGGCAAGCTGGCCGCTATCTTCCTGAATATCGAGAGATTCGCGCCACAGCAGAAAGCTTCATGCAATTCTGCCACAAGCCAGCCTTGGCGGCTGAAGCCACGTTGCAGCCGATCCGGCGTTTCGGCTTTGATGCAGCGATCCTTTTCAGCGATATTTTGGTCATTCCTGACGCGCTTGGGCAACCAGTCTCTTTTGAAACTGGCGAAGGACCAAGACTCAAGCCTTTGACCTGCGCCGATGACATTGACCGTCTCAGTGAATTGTCTCTGGATCGGCTTGCAGCTGTCTTCGAGACCATTGATCGGGTAAAAGGTGCTTTGCCACCGGAAACAGCTCTCATTGGGTTCTGCGGCGCTCCCTGGACCGTGGCGAGCTATATGATCGCCGGACAGGGTACGCCCGATCAAGCGCCAGCACGCCTCTTCGCCTATCGGCATCCCGAGGCGTTTCAATCTCTCATCGATCGGTTGACGCGCGCGTCAATTGCCTATTTAGCTCGGCAAATCGACACGGGAGCCGAAGCAGTCCAGATTTTTGACTCCTGGGCCGGGGTGCTTCCCGCCGCGGAATTTCAACGCTGGTGTCTCGAACCTACCGCCAAGATAATTTCGGGACTGCGTCAACATCATCCTAAAGCCCGCGTTATTGCTTTTCCTCGCGGCGCCGCGAGCCACATTCCCGATTTTGCACGACAAACTGGCGCGAATGCCGTCAGCCTCGATACGGCTGTTGATCCAGCATGGGCCTCTCAGGCTATTCCCGGCGATGTCGTAGTCCAGGGGCATCTTGATCCGCTGGCTCTGATCGCCGGCGGCCGAGCCTTGGAGTCGGCGGTGCGAGAAATCCTGGCAGCCTATCGCCATCGTCCGCATATTTTCAACCTGGGTCATGGCATTTTGCCACAGACGCCGATTGAACATGTCGAGGCCTTGCTGCGCATCGTCCGTTCCGAGATTTGAAATGTATTTGTGGATCAAGACATTACATGTCGTCGCGATTATTTCCTGGATGGCCGGCTTGCTCTATTTGCCGCGGCTTTTCGTTTATCATTCCAGCGCTTTGACAGGTTCAGACCAGTCGGAAACCTTCAAGACAATGGAACGCCGACTCCTGCAGGCGATCATGACTCCAGCAATGCTGGTCGCATGGGCAAGCGGCCTTTGGCTGGCGACGACCGCTGGATTTTTCCAGTCGCCTTGGCTGCATCTGAAATTATTGCTGGTCGTGCTGATGAGTTTGGCCCATTGGCATTTCTGGCGTCTCGAGCGGGCTTTTGCGGTTGACGCCAACCGGCATAGCGGGCGCTATTTCAGGATCTGGAACGAGATCCCGACCTTGCTCATGCTTGGCATCGTTGCGCTGGTGATTGTCAAACCATTCGATTGAACGAAATTCCAAACCGCGCCTACGAAAGTAGCTGAGGTCATGCCACAAATCGCAGGTTTCTCGCGCCCTCAAACAACCTTGGCTTTGACGCGCGGCGTTCAGCGCTTGCTGCGTGACGGCGGGCGCTCAAGCCTTTCCGAAGTTCCCCTGCCGAATGGACGAAGGGCCGACCTTCTCGTTCTTGGGCCGAGAGGCGAGTTGTGGATCATCGAAATCAAATCCTCGATTGCTGATTTTCGAAACGATCACAAATGGATGGAATATCGCCATCATTGCGATCAATTTTATTTCGCGGTTGGCGTCGATATGCCGGTCGACGTCATGCCGCTGGATACCGGGTTGATTGTCGCCGACGCCTTCGGCGGCGCAATTCTGCGAGATGCGCCAATCCACAAATTATCAGGCGCGCAGCGGCGCGTTTTGCTGCTTGTTTTTGCCAAAACCGGAGCAGAACGACTTCATCGCTTGAACGATCCCCCCCACGGGGATGTGACGTTCGATTGATCCCGCGTAATCCATTTTAGCGCGGAGCCCGTTTGGCGAGAATGCGTTGCAAGGTCCGTCTGTGCATATTCAAACGGCGCGCAGTCTCCGATACGTTACGTTGACAGAGCTCGTAGATCCTCTGAATATGTTCCCATCTTACCCGTTCGGCCGACATCGGATTGTCAGGCGCTTCTCCCGCTCCGATCGTTTCAGAGTTGAACAAGGCGTGCATGATGTCGTCGGCATCGGCTGGTTTTGCCAAATAGTCAAAAGCGCCGAGC
>JARLJJ010000585.1 GCA_031291275.1 Formivibrio sp. | reverse complement strand
CACTCGGAGCTCCAAAACTTTCGGGTGACGGTGCGCTGGGCGTGGTCGCGCTAACAGCCATTGGCCCGGTTTTCATTGGTGCCAGCGCAGGTGATACCGGCCACTACAAGTGGTTCTTCCAACTGGGCCGGGTTTTCTAGGAATTTGTGAACTTGTTGGAACTCCCAGCGATCAGGCATCTCTGGAATCAAGGATGCCAACGGGTTTGCTTAAAGTTCCGAAGGAATACCCACTTAGTTTCCGAGAGTAGAACGGTGTTAGATGGCCTTCGCTAAATTTCTGCCCAGCTCTTCGATAGCCCTCGAAATTCGCTTGCGAAGTGACCATGCTCACTTAGGGATTTCCCTAGTAGTTGGCTCGCCTGAATCAGAGTAAATGAAGAGGCAACCTGACGTGCACTCCGTGAGCAGGACGGCTGTGATGACACCAGGTTCCTAAAAGGCGGTAAATTTGTTCCGGAAGTGCTTTGAGGTGAATGGCATTGGCTGTCCCCCGTAACCCCGAAACAATTAATTGGCGCGCCAAATTGTTCCAGTTTGCGCCTGGTCTGCCAGCACTCTGGCCCTACAATCGCTCTAATTTATCGCACGACCTGATCGCTGGCCTCTCTGTGGCGGCGGTCGCGTTGCCCGTTGGCGTCGCGTACGCACAATTGGCCGGATTCAATCCCTCGGTCGGGCTCTACTCCAGCATCCTTCCCCTTGTCGCGTACGCGCTGTTCGGCACGTCTCGGCAATTGATACTCGGACCCGACGCAGCCACCTGCGCGTTAATTGCAACGGCCGTCGCTCCACTGGCCAAGGGCAACCCGCAGGACTACGAATCCTTGTCGGTAACATTGTGTTTCCTTGCGGGAGTTTTGTGCATTGGCGCCAGTTTCTTGCGGCTCGGGGTGATGGCTGATTTTCTGTCGAAGCCGATCCTGGTTGGCTTCCTGAATGGGATCGCTTTGAGCGTCATCCTCGGCCAAATTGGAAAGATATTCGGCTTTGCAATCGATCGAGGCAGAATTGTGCCGCGGCTCCTGGAATTCATTGCGAAGCTTGGTCAAACGCACTGGCCCACACTGGCCGTCGGACTGGGTACCTTCGTTGTGCTCCTGGTCACGCCTAAGCTGTTGAAGCGCGTACCAGCTGCACTGGTTGCTATCGTTTTGAGTGCGCTGGTCGTACGCTTCTTCGGCCTGGAACATCTTGGCGTCAAAATTGTCGGAGATGTGCCGGCAGGATTGCCCCATCTGCATATTCCCACCTTTTCCCTGGAGCTGATCCCACCGTTACTCGGGGATGCCGCAGGCCTCGCGCTAGTGACTTTCTCCAGCATGATGCTGACGTCAAGAAGTTTCGCGGCCCGAAACAGATATGATGTAGACGCCGATCGGGAATTCGCGGCATTGGGAATGGCAAACATTGCATCCGCCTTCTCACAAGGATTTGCGATTAGCGGAGCGGACTCACGCACTGCGATGAACGATGCAAGCGGCGGGAGAACGCAGGTCACAGGGCTGGTTGCTGCCGGAACTATCGCTGTCGTCCTTCTATTCTTTACCGGCCCACTGCGATTTGTGCCGGTTGCTGCGCTTGGCGCGGTCCTCGTGAAGGCAGGGTTCTCGCTGATCGACCTGAAGGCACTCAAACTGATCTTTAGAATCGACCGCCGAGAATTCGCGCTCTCAATTCTCGCGACTCTAGGCGTTGTAGCGATTGGCGCGATTCAAGCCATCCTGTTTGTAGTTATCCTCGCGATTCTTCGTTTCGTACGCCTCGTGGCGCGGCCCAAAATTGAGCTCCTGGGAAAAGTAGAGGGCATGCCGGGCTATCACTCGCTTGATCGCCATCCGGAAGCCAGGACGATTCCCGGTCTGCTCGTACTTCGTTTCAATGCGCCAATCGTATTTTTCAACGCCCCTTACTTCAAACGCGGAGTCCTCGACGCAGTCAAGGGTGCTGCAATTCTTCCAAAATGGATTGTGTTGGACATGATTCCGATCACCATGATTGATGCCACTGGCCTGCAGACAGCGCAAGAACTGGCGGATGAGCTCCAAGGCCGCGGTACAATTTTGGCAGCGGCCGGGCGCAAATCAGAGTGGAATCAGTGGGCAAATTCCCGAAGATTCGGAGAGGAAATGCGCAAGGTGAAGGTTTATCCGACATTGAAATCAGCCATTCACGCCTGTTTAAGTGGGGACGAGGATTCGACCGGAGAAGAACCAAGTTCACGGGGGTCAGGGCTGAGCGTGCTCTGAGGTCAAGACCCTGACGCTGCGACGCGACACGATCGTGACGGTGCTGGCGCTTCTTGTGATCGCCATTGCTGTACCGTTTGCCATTCTGGACACCTTCGAAACGGGTCGCGTCTACATTTTCTCGCGGCAGTTCCTTGAGGAATTACTGCAGCGGTTCACTGGTCCCGGGCGTTTACGCTTCATCTTGCAGCCGATGGTTGCGATTCTGTTAGGGATTCGGGGAGGACTCGCCGATGCCAAGGCGGGAAATCCGCCTTATCTTTTCTGGTTGCTCTTCGGAGCTGGATGTCGAAGAGAATTGCTGCGAAGCATAGTGGCGGCTATCCGCAACATACTCGCCGTAGGGATCATCATGGACATCGTGTTCCAACTCATAATTAACCACTCGGTGCATCCAGGCGCAGCCTTGTTGGTTGGTCCAATCTTCATTTGTTTCCCCTACGCACTCTCCAGAGCACTAACCGCACGCATGGCAGGTTGGTCGGGGAAAAAGTAGGGAATGTCGTGTTTCTTCAGGGGACGCACGGCATTGGCAAGTGAGCAATCCGCGGTAAGGGAAGTCGCATTGATTCATCGCAATCCGGCGTTCCGACCGCTAGTTTGAAGCTTTGATCGCACAATCTGGCCAATACCAGCTACTATCGCTCGCAGAGACTAGCTAGGGGTTTCCCTAGTTGTTGCGATTATTCGGATCACTTAGAAGGGGATAGATCGAATCGGTTGAAATTGATTGCCAGCAGAGAGCCTTGTAAGTCGTTCGGAGGAGGGGATGGATATGCGATCGAGAGCATTGTCACTCGTGGTGTCTGGCTTCGGATTACTTTTGTTTGGGCAGGTGGCACTTTTGGCAGTTCATGCGCAGAATCCTGAACTCCAGCAACAAATCACTGACCTCAAGGAATCGCTGGCCAAAAATAAGCAGCAGCTTGCCCAGTACACCTGGGTCGAACAGGTGACTGTCAGTTTAAAAGGTGAACAGAAGAAGCAGGACAGCTTTCAGGTGAAAACGGGTCCCGATGGCAAACCCCAAAAGACTCCCCTCGGCCAGACACCGGCACCGGCCGCTGCGAGCCAAAGTGGTGGCCGCGGCGGTCGCGTGAAGGAGCACGTCGTTGAAAAAAAGAAGGAAGAATACAAAGACTACGCCGACAGCATGAAGAGCCTGATGGCGAAATACGTTCCACCCGACAAGGACCTTTTACAGCAGGCTGTGCAGAACAAAAATGTTTCGCTCGCGCCTGTCGCAGGATCGACGAGTCAAGTTCAACTTGTTTTCCACGATTACGTCAAACCAAAGGATTCAATGACTCTGGTATTCGATAAAGAGCAGAAGCAGTTGCTCGGCATACAGGTTGCTTCTTACCTGGACGATCCAAAAGATGCTGTGAATCTCACCGTGAAAATGAGCCGCTTGCCGGACGGGGTCAGTCATTTGGATTCGGCAGTGCTGGATGGCGTCAGCAAACAGGT
>JARLJJ010000584.1 GCA_031291275.1 Formivibrio sp. | reverse complement strand
GGGTCATGGCTATGAATCCCCGTCCGCCTTCATTGCTGCCTTCAAAACTGCTTTCGGTCGCACGCCGGGAGAGTTGCGGCCAAGAGACGCTTGAAGTTGCTGTCCCGGAGAGGGGGCTTCCTGCTTTCGCGTTTGTGTGTTGCCGTGATCTGGGCTGATGGACCGTTCTCGGCATAGTTTGATGTGGAAAAGTACCTTATTTTGCCGTGATCATTTACGTATTAATCGGTTTGATAACTGCAGTGTGTCCGTAATGTTATGAAATTAAAGTATTAAATGTTTGTTTGTTGCTATGGTGGGTAAATCCGGACTGTTGTAGTCCGGATTGCGGATTGAAGAATGCAGAGGCGTACGTTGGATAACCATGTTGAGCGCCTGCTTCAGCAGGTTGCAGCTTGGGGTAAGGCCGTAATGGTTTGGCTGACGATTTTCAGCTGGTTGCATTCAAAAGGTAAAGCAGACGCATTGTTTTGGGGTGTTAACGGTTGTTCTTGGCTGTTTCAAGACTCCTTCTTTGGGGCTTCTCCGTCGTCAACTTTCTAGATGTGGTTCACGGTAGAATCCGGGCATGAACCTGAAAAAACTTGCTGTCCTGCGCCCCGATCCTTCCAGCCAGACCCCGCTTTACCTGCAGATTGCCAACAAGCTGACCATGGCGATCCAGGCAGGCTACTGGCTGGCTAACCAGCCGCTGCCTTCCGAGCGGGCGCTGGTCGAGGCGCTGGATATCTCTCGCGTAACGGCGCGCAAGGCGCTGGAAGTGCTGGAACAGGAAGGGCGTATTCAGCGCCGTGCCGGTTCCGGTTCCTATATCACCCCCCGGTTGGAGCAACCGCTGGCCCGGTTTACCCACTTGTCTGAGATGATCAAGCAGCGCGGCTTCAAGCCCGGTTCGCGCTGGGTGAGCCGGGAAGTGGCGTTTGCCAATGCGGAAGAAATGCAGCATCTGAACCTGCCGCACAATAGCCGGGTCACGCGGCTGTTGCGTGCCCGGACTGCCGATGAGGTGGTGATGGGGGTAGAGCGCACTGCGCTGCCGCACGAGTTGGCATCGGACCCGCAGGCGGTCGGGGCGTCACTGTATGATTTTTTGCAAGCTTCGGGCATTGGCGTGGTCCGCGCCACGCAGCATATCGGCGCGGCGAATGTGACCGATGAATTGGCCGATCTTGTCGGTGTGCCCACAGGGACGGCCATGCTGCACCTGACCCGGATCGGGTTTATGGATAATGGCGTGGCGGTGGAATTGACGCATTCCTGGTTTCGCAGCGATTACTTTGCGCTGGTGGCGGAACTCAAATTATGAAACGCCGTCTCAGATGCTGCGCTAAGCCGCGCATCTGACAGTTATAATCTGCGGCTTCGCGCGCTTTTTTGAACAACAGGATCTGGCATGGCAACTGTTTCGCTCAGGAATATCAACAAAACGTTTGGCAAGACCCAAGTGCTGCAGGATATTAATCTCGAGTTTCCCGACGGCGAATTCGTCGTCCTGATCGGCCCTTCAGGCTGCGGCAAGACAACTATCCTGCGCCTGATCGCAGGATTGGAAGAACAGGACAGTGGCGATGTGCTGATCGCTGGCGAAAACGTCAACACGCTGCCGCCGGCCAAGCGTTCGATTGCCATGGTGTTCCAGTCGCTGTCACTCTATCCGCACATGAACGTGGCGGCCAATATCGGCTTTCCGCTGAAAATCGCCGGCACGAGCAAGAGCGTGATCCGCGAAAAAGTGGCGGCTGTGGCCAAGATGCTGCAGATGGAGCACTTGCTCGAACGGCGGCCCAGTCAGCTCTCCGGCGGCGAGAAGCAGCGGGTGGCGATCGGCCGCGCCATGGTGCGCGATCCGAAGGTATTCCTGTTCGACGAGCCGTTGTCCAATCTCGATGTCTCGCTGCGTGCCCAGATGCGCATGGAGCTGAAAGAGCTGCACGAAAAACTCAAGTCCACCATGCTCTACGTGACGCACGACCAGACCGAAGCGATGACGCTGGGCGAGCGCATCGTGGTGATCAACGATCATGTGGTGCAGCAGATGGGTCGCCCGATCGATCTTTACGAAAGCCCGGCCAATACTTTTGTGGCCGGTTTCTTCGGTGCACCGCGCATCAACCTGCTGGAAGCCACCCTGCTGGCGGCCGATGAAAAACTGGTCACCGTGCGCCTTGCCGACGGTCTCACCGTCCAGGCCGCAGTGGATGCCCGCAGCGCACGGATCGGCGACAAGGTGATCTTCGGCCTGCGTCCGGAACATGTGCGCTTGGCCAGTGTGGACGAAGACGAAACACTGGCCGGCCGCGTGCATCGGCTGGAGCATCTGGGCGATATGGTGCATGTCTATGTGGCGCTGCCCGGCGTGGATGAAAAGGTCTGTGTCAAGGTCAAGGCGGGGTCCGAATATCCACAGAACGGCGCGCAGGTTGATCTGGCTTTCCCGGTGAAAAACAGTCTGCTGTTCGATGCGGCTGGCGTAGCGTTTGCCCGCACGACCTGAATCCGGAAAGCTGCAAGGCAGTGAAAATCAGCCCCAAGCGGGGCTGATTTTTTTCATGGGTTACCGATAGGATGGGTTTCTTTTCCGGCGGCGTCGAACGCTTTTTTTACCCGCATAAAATGAATCTTGGCGAGCCCGCCTTGCGCCGTTTCGCGGTAGCCGGTTTTCAGATCCTTGCCGGTTTCCCACATGGTTTGCACCACCTCGTCGAAGGAAATATGGTGGCGGCCGTCCGAGAGCAGGGCGAACGTTGCACAGTCCAGTGCGCGTACGGCGGCCACGGCATTGCGTTCGATGCAGGGAATCTGCACGTAGCCGGCGATGGGGTCGCAGGTCAGTCCCAGATGGTGTTCCAGTCCCATTTCCGCTGCGTATTCGATTTGCCTGGTCGTGCCGCCCAGTAGTTGCGTGGCAGCGGCAGCCGCCATGGCGCAGGCGCTGCCGACTTCACCCTGGCAGCCCACTTCTGCGCCGGAAATCGAAGCGTTGCGTTTGATCAGGTTGCCGATGAGACCGGCGGTGGCGAGGGCGCGCAGGATCTTGTCCTCGCTGAGCCGGTTTTGTTCCTGCAGGTTGAACAGCACTGCGGGCAGCACGCCGCAGGCGCCGCAAGTTGGCGCGGTAACGATGGTATGGCCGCTGGCATTTTCTTCGGAGACGGCCAGCGCGTAGGAAAACACCCGGCCGGTCTGGCGAAAGGGTTCGGACATGCTGTTGGCGCGGGCCTGGTAGGCACCGGCCTTGCGTGCCAGGTGCAGCATGCCCGGCAGCACGCCTTCCGTTTCCAGTCCGTGCCCGATTGCGTTTTTCATGGCGCGATAGATGCCGGCAAGGTAGGGCCAGATGGATGGGCCTTCGTATTGTTCCACGTATTCCCACAGTGCCAGCCCTTCTTCGTCGGCACGCTGCAATATTTGCTGCATCGATGCGAATGGATAAACCTCTTCGCCACCGTCGATTTCTCCGGCGTCGTTCATCAGCGCACCGCCGCCGACCGAGTAGCAAATCTCTTCCTTGATTACCCTATCCGTGGCATCCAGCGCTTCAAAACGCAGGCCGTTTGGGTGGCGTGGCAATTCTTCGGTCGGGCGCCATATCAGTTCCACCTGCAACGGTGAAAAGGGTTCGGAGACGGCCAGATCAGTCAGGTGGCCTTTGCCGGTAGCCGCCAAGCTGCCGTAAAGCGTGATACGGATGCGGCTGGCATCGGGCGCGTTTCGGCGGAAAGCTTCTGCGGCGAAGCCCGGCCCCATGGTATGGCTGCTGGAAGGGCCGCGACCGATACGGTAAAGGGCTTGCAGAGATTTCATGGGTGATTCTCCGAGACAGGGGCGGCATGCAACGTGCACTTACGTTCAGACCAGTGGGGCGGTGAAAAGTTGTCGGGGCGATACGTCAGGCGTTGGGCACGGCTGCTGCGGCCGGCAGTTGTACAACTTTCCGGCGCAGCGCAATGCCGTGGCTGATTGAGTTTAGATAAAACGGCTCAGGAAGGCACGGGTGCGCGGATGCTGCGGATTGCCGAGCACATCGTCAGGTTTGCCTTCCTCTACGACGATACCGCCATCCATAAAGATCACGCGATCCGCAGCTTCTTTGGCGAAGCCGATCTCGTGCGTGACCACGATCATGGTCAATCCTTGATCCGCCAGATCGCGCATGGTGGCCAGGACTTCGCCGACCAGTTCCGGATCAAGCGCTGACGTGGGTTCATCGAACAGGATCAGCTTGGGCTGGATTGCTAAAGCACGGGCAATGGCCACGCGCTGCTGCTGTCCGCCGGAAAGCTGGCGCGGGTAGGCGTTCGCTTTATCGGCAAGCCCGACTTTGTCCAACAGCTCCATGGCCTGCGTCTGCGCTTCGCTCTTGCTGCGGCCATGCACACCGACTGGCGCTTCGATGATGTTTTCCAGCACCGTCATATGCGGATAGAGGTTGAACTGCTGGAATACCATGCCGATGTCTCTGCGCTGTTTTGCAATCATCGCTGGCGATACCCGGTGCAGTTGACCGGCGCGCAGCTCATAGCCGATCTGCTGATCTCCCACCGTGATATAGCCTTGGTCCATCGTTTCCAGGTGGTTGATGCAGCGCAGGAAGGTGGATTTCCCCGAACCGGATGGCCCGAGAATCACCACGACTTCGCCGGGCTTCACATCCATATTGATGCCCTTGAGCACTTCGTTGTCGCCAAAGCGCTTGTAGACATTGCGGGCACGGACCAGCGGCTTTTCGCTGCCGGATAGCGGCGTGTCGATCATGATTGGACCTCCTGCAGGGAGAGCGCCGGCGAAGTATCAGGGCTCTGGGCAGGCGCTTTGCCGAACCAGCGTTTCTTGCGCGGCGCCGGACTGCCCAGTTCGCCCCGGGCGTAATAACGCTCGATGGCGCTCTGGCCGATGTTGAGCACGGTGGTGATGGCCAGGTACCAGATCACGGCGACCAGCAAGAGCGGAATGACCTGGAATGTGGCGTTGTAGATGTTCTGCACCGCGTGCAGCAGATCGCCCATGGCAATCACACTGACCATCGAGGTAGCCTTGACCATGCTGATCAACTGATTGCCGGTGGGCGGTACGATCGAGCGCATGGCTTGCGGAATCACGATGCGCCACAGCGCCCGGCTGCGGGTCATGCCGAAAGCCTGGGCCGTTTCCATTTGGCGCGAATCCACCGAGATCAGGCCGGCGCGGATGATCTCCGCCATGTAGGCCGCTTCATTCAGCGCCAGGCCGACAATGGCGGCGGTCAGTGGCGTGATCAGGTCATTGGTGTTCCAGCTCAGCAGATCCGGTCCGAATGGAATGCCGAGTATGATTTTCGGGAACAGCGTGGACAGGTTGTACCAGAACAGCAGCTGTACCAGGAGCGGCGTGCCACGGAAGAATCCGATGTAGAGCACAGAGACTGCGCGCAGCATGGCGTTGTCCGATATTTTGGCCATCGCAAGCATCAGTCCGAGAAACACGCCGATGATCATGGCAACCACGGTCAGGCCCAACGTCATCATCAGTCCACTGATCACGGTTTTTTCGTTGAGGTACTTGCCGGCGACGGCCCATTCAAAGTTCGGATTGGCAATCAACAGCCAAGCGAGTTTTACGCCAACCAGCAGGATCAGTGCTCCCAGCAGCAGGCGGCCATAATTGGGGCGTGTGCGGGCATAGGCCACATCGTGCTGGCGTGCTTCCGTTGTGGCGTCAAAGCCGCCACCGGGCTTGGGTGGGCGCGTCGTCTTCATTTTGCTTGTTTCCCGGCCATGTTCATTGCCGGAGCCTTGAGCATGTTGGCACCCAGACCCCATTTCTTCATGATCGCGGCGTAGGTGCCGTTGTCGACGAGCTTTTGCAGGGTTTCGAGCATGACCGGACCCAGCGGAGATCCTTTGCCGACGACCGCGCCTTGATAAAGATCGTCAAAGCCGTTTTTCTTGCCGACGCTGGTCAGTTCCAGTGCGCCGTTGGATTGCTGCACGAAATACACCAGCGGAGCATGCGAAGAGAAGAAGGTATCGGCACGCTTGGAGTTGACCGAAAGAATCGAGGTTGGCTGATCCGTATAGGATTGCACTTCCACTGCAGGCTTGCCGGCATCGGTACAGGCGACCGACTGTTTGCGGATCACTTTTTCCGCCGAGCCGCCAGCCATGACGGCCACTTTCTTGCCGCAGGTGTCTTCCAAGCCATTGATCCCTTTGGGATTGCCTTTGGGGACGGCAAAGACCACGTATTCCTGCACGAAATCGATAAAGTCGGCAGAGGCTTCACGGTCCGGGAAATCGCCTTTCGGACCCATGGCAAACTGGTAGCGGCCGGATTTGATGCCCAGCAACAGCGGCGAGAGGCCATTGACTGAAGCGTGCTTGATCTTGATGCCCAGTGTTTCACTGATGGCCTTGATGAAATCGGCGCTGGCGCCGTTCATGGACTGGCTATCGGTCACGATTTCGTAAGGAGGGAACGAGCCGTTGTTGACTGCGATCATTTCACCGGCTGCGAGAATGTCTGCCGGGAGTTTGGCGCGCAGTTTGGCATCGATGCTTTGAGCGGGAATTTTGACCTCGTCGGCGTGGGCGGCGTTACCGGCAAATGAAGCGGCGAGCAGGGCGGAAGCAATCAGGGTACGAGCAAACATGGAATATCTCCTTGGATGTGGTGATTCAGGCTAATTCAAGCTTTTATCAATACCGGTTTATCGAAGCACCGGTTTTCCAGTACGGGTAGTACCGCCCTGGCATGCGCGATGCGTGCTGGGTCCAACTCGGCAAAGACGAGGGCGGGGGCTTCGGCCGCAGCGGCGATGGTGACCCCCAGCGGGTCGACCACCTTGCTGTTGCCGATATTGCGTTCGCCGCATTCGCCCACGGCAACCATATAACAGGTGTTTTCCAGTGCGCGGGCCGTGACCAGCACATCCCAGTGCATCTCCTTGAGCGGACCTTTGACCCAGGCCGCCGGCAGTACCAGCACGTCGGCGCCGTCGAGCGCAAGGCGCCGCGCCTGTTCGGGGAAGCGCACGTCGTAGCAGGTCATCAGCCCGACCTGCATGCCGGCCACTTCCACCAGTGGCGGCACTGCATCGCCGGGTACGACGTTGGTCGATTCCTTCATCGAGAATGCATCGTAGAGGTGCAGCTTGCGGTACTGCGCAATGATCGCTCCGTCGCGAATAGCGATCAGAATGTTCCAGACCTTGCCCTCTTTGTTGGCAGGCACGTGGATGGTCATCATCGTGGTCAGTGCGCTGCCCTGGCTGACCTCCAGCAACTGGTTGACGAATGGACCATCCAACGGTTGCGCGGCGCGGCGGACCAGATCCGGATCGGCGATATCGCGCGCCAGGATGCCTTCCGGCAGCACCAACAGATCGGCACCTTTCCCTTCGGCCTGAACCATCAGGTCCAGGCAGGTTTTCAGGTTTTCTTGCCATTCGCGGCTGACCGCAAATTGGCCCAGTGCAACTTTCATCATTGAATGGTTCTCCATCAGCGGGTGAATCAAATGGTTTCACCGGGGAAAAGATCGGTCGGCGTCAGTAGGGTTTGGGTGATTTCCTGAGCGTGTAGTTCCTGGCAAAAATCTGCCAGCATGTGTGCATTGGGCAGAAATCCATTCTGGTTCCAGCTGGCAGGAAGTTCACGTGCCGTTTGCTGGATTTCATTCAGAATCCACGGGGTGGTATCCGCATATTTCATGCGTTTTTCCAGCCAGACCCGGCTGGATTGATCAATCAGCGTGCTCAATGCCTGCGGTAGCCATGGATGTTCTGCCACAATGGCTGGCTTGAGGCCCAAAAGGTGAATGCCGGGCACATAGCCTGTTTCCTTGAAATAGGCGATTTCTGCTGCACGGCAGTCCGGTTGCAGTGTGCGCAAGCCCGAATCCGGGTCAAAAAATCCCGCCGGCATAAATGGCGTAAACACTGCATCCAGTTCGCCGGACCGCAGCAGCTCGACCAGCGGGGCTTCACCGGGGGCCGCTTCGATCCGGCCGGCGCGACCAAAACCATTGAGGCGGTCCTGAATCGGATGGTCTTCGGTCAGTCGCCCGACAAACCAGCGTGCATCGGCGATATCCACGCCTTCGCGGCGCAGCAAGGCGCGGGTCCAGGTATTGCCGGAATCCTGCCAACCGGTCAGCCCGATGCGTTTGCCGGCGAGTTGTCCCAATTGCGTGAGCGGGCTATCCGTCGTGGTGATGATGCAGCGCTGGCGGAAGGCCTTCATGATGAAGTGCGGTATGCCGACAATGCTGGTATCGCCCCGGGCCCGGCTTTGGGCGTAGCGACTGAGCGACATTTCGCCGCCCTCGTAGCGCGGGTCCGTAGCCAGATCGTTGACCAATGCGTTGACGCGGTGTACTTCCAGATTAAAGCGGTCCGAGCGTACATCCCCCAATGCCAATGGGGTGATGAAATCCCAGTCTCTAACGGCCAGCCGGATGGTTATTTTCACAACAAACCCTTTATGAAACAGATAACTATGTTGCTTGGGAATGGTCGTCAAGGTCGACCTGTTGAGGTACATCCTAAATGTGATTTTTTTGATGTACAATAAGTTTTTTGTTACTGAACAAAGAAATTTTTCATGCACCAAAAGCTCACAGCTGCGCACCTTGCCGAGTCATTGAAAGGCCTTGCTACACGCGAGATTGCGGTGGAAATGGCTGCACTGATCCGTTCTGGTGCTATTCCGATGGGGGCGCAATTACCCTCTGTTAGAGACCTGGCGCAGGTTTTGGGGGTGAGTCCGGCCACGGTTTCCGCTGCTTGGAGCGAGCTGAAGCGCAATAAAGTGATTGCCGGGCGAGGGCGCAACGGTGTTTGGGTCTGTGGCAACAAGCCTTCGCCAAGGCCTGCCCGGTTCGAGAGTGTGGGCAATTTCGGCAAGTTCATCGTGGCCGATCTGACCTATGCTGCGCCCGATCCCGCGCTGCTGCCCGATTTGTCCCAAGCCCTGTTGCAGGGGACGAAAACCCCGCAATTGAACAGTTACCGGCGCGAGCCGATCACCGATGCGCTGCGCGATACTGCCGCCGCACGCTGGCCGTATCCGGCTGCTGCGTTCATGGCGACCAATGGCGGCTTTGACGGCATCCAGGTTTCACTGCAAGCCTTGCTGATGCCGGGTTCGGTGGTGGCCATAGAAGACCCGACCACGGCACGTCTACTGGATATTCTCGACAATCT
>JARLJJ010000583.1 GCA_031291275.1 Formivibrio sp. | reverse complement strand
CCGGCGATCCACCCTCGGCCTGCTTCAGGATGGCAAGGATTTGGCTGTCTGAAAAACGGGATGTCTTCACGTAAAACTTCCTCTGGTTCGTTAGGAGAAAATTCTACTTCTGACTGCGATTATTTTCAGGGGGGATTACCCCTCTCGGCCACAATGAACAATTTTTGGTACTCGATGAAGAATTTCATCGCGCAATCGCCTATTCGGTCGGTCACGCGCATGCTTGGCGAGTTATTGAAGGGATCAAGGCGCAGATGGATCGCGTACGTTATCTAAGTCTGGACGATGCGACTCCGATTACGCATTTGATTGAACAGCATAGTCGTATCATCGACGGGATTGAAGCGGGGGATCCTACCGCAGCAGCCGCAGCGATGCGCACCCATTTGCGTGAAATCATCACCTCACTGCCGGGTATTGCCAAACAAAATCCGGAAGCTTTCGAATCGTAATTTCGACATGGCTTGATCACGGCCGATCATCAGCATGACCGGCCGCATATCAATCAAATCACTCAGATTATTTTCGGCACCGGCACACCTAGTTTCTCGGCCCATGGTACCAATGAAGCCCAGGTACTTTCTCCGTAGGCCACCCCATCCCGCTTGGCACTCTCGATACTCTTGGCAGCCTGGTCACCCGGCAAACGTACTGGTTTTTGGGGATCTGCCGGGCGGCTGTGACGACACTGTTCAGCGAGGAAGTCAGTGTTGGCCACAAACTCATCCAAACCGGCAAACCATTCCGGGTCGATGACTTGCAGGAACACATTTCCGCCCCAGCGCGTAACATTGTCCTTGCGGCCATGGCCGGAAAGCCCCTGGCTCAGCGCTTCGTTCATCAGCACCAAACCAAAACCCTTGTGACCGTATTCCTGGCCACCCACCAGTTGGATTGAACCACGCGGATCGGTATGTTCCAGTACGGCCGGATCGGTCGTTGGTTTACCGTCACCATCAAGCAGCCATGGATTTTTGAATTGACGCCCCTCGGCATAGTGGGTACGCGTCATGGAGACCGTGGTAATCGACGAGCTGATATCGACCAGCACCGGGCTCTTGGCCGTTGGATAACCGATAGCGAATGGATCCGGTGTAAATAGCGGCTCGGTGCCACCATATGGCGCGACAAACTTACCCACCGGATCCGAATTGAACAGCATGGCAATCAAGCCACGATCTGCTGCTTGCTTAACAATCGCTGCCAGACAACCAATATGGTGACAACGACGCAATGCAATACTGACTACGCCATACTGTCCAACACGTTTAAAGGACTCAGTCAGAGCTTGTTCCATTAACCAGTGACCAGGCAGATAATCTCCATCCCACACCGCCGTACTGCCTTTGTCCTTGATGATTTCGTAGGTGCCGGTCTTGCGCATCAGGCCTTTCTCGATTTGATCGAGATAAGGCGGCAACAGTGCCAGTCCGTGGGTACGATGCCCCATCATGTCGGTGAGAACCATCAACCGGGCAAGACTGTCTGCCTTGTCATCTTCCATGTCTGTGGCACAAAACATGGCTTTGGCAAATCTCGTCAGATCATCTACGGCATAACTGGTGGAGGCATTTTCTTGCATTGAATAACTCCTGATCAACCATTACTGGCATGAAAGACCGTGGCTTGAACATTTGGCCGCGTATAAAGAGACGCATAGACTAACATACCAGTTATCAGGTCCACAATATTCCATTGCCAATAAGCAATATTGCTGCCAGGTTGTTAATTTGCGCCCAATTCTGACCCGGGTTTTGCACTGAAATCTGACCCCCCCGAAGAGCCTCAGTATGGCTCAGCTCACCTCTGGTTTTCTAGTGATCCCCTCCTTGTTAGTTTTGGTGGAACTGTTCTTG
>JARLJJ010000582.1 GCA_031291275.1 Formivibrio sp. | reverse complement strand
CCGGCGATCCACCCTCGGCCTGCTTCAGGATGGCAAGGATTTGGCTGTCTGAAAAACGGGATGTCTTCACGTAAAACTTCCTCTGGTTCGTTAGGAGAAAATTCTACTTCTGACTGCGATTATTTTCAGGGGGGATTACCCGGGCACGGATTTATTATCTTGCTCGGCGTGGTATGGTTTTGTATCCGAAAATTAACGCAACCCCAGAACGTCCTGCATGTTGTAAAGACCTGCTTTTTTTGCGGAGAGGAAGCGGGCTGCACGGATACAACCTTGCGCGTAAATAGTGCGATTGGAAGCTTTGTGTGTGATTTCCACCCGTTCACCCATGCCGGCGAAGATGGCGGTATGGTCACCGACAATATCGCCTCCACGAAGAGTGGCAAAGCCGATAGTAGAGGGATCACGTTCGCCTGTAACGCCTTCGCGGCCATAGATGGCGCATTCTTTCAAGTCACGACCAAGTGATTCGGCGATGATTTCGCCCATGCTGATTGCGGTTCCTGAGGGGGCATCTACTTTCATGCGGTGGTGCATTTCTAGAATTTCAATGTCATAGCCGGTAGCAAGTGCTTTGGCTGCAATTTCTAGTAATTTGTAAACCACGTTCATGCCAACACTCATGTTGCGGGCATAGACGATGGCAATATCATTACTTGCAGCTGCTATGGTGGCTTCGCCTTCCGCTTCGATGCCAGTAGTGCCAATAATCATGTTGACGCCAAATTCACGGCATTTTTCCATATGGGCGAGAGTGCCTTCTGGTCGCGTGAAGTCAATCAGGATGTCGGCACCCTTGAGCACGTTGAGATCTGCTGTGATTTTTACACCACATTCGCGACCTAGAAAGGCTGTAGCGTCTTGGCCTAGTGTGGGGCTATCCTGGCGATCAAGTGCGGCATGAAGCTGACAGCCTTCTGCACTAGCTATGGTCTCGATCAGCATGCGGCCCATGCGTCCTGAACTGCCTGCGATGGCCAGTTTAATAGTCATGGTCATTATTCCTTCTGTGCGGCAGGCGAGGATGCTGCACTGTTAGGTGTGCTGGCTTCCAGAGCCAATATTGGCTTGGCTGCAGGCAGCGTATCCCCTTCGAAACGAGTTAGATTGTCGTTTTCGAAAAATACGGTGAATTTTTTCTTTTGTATCAGGCGAGCATCTTTGGCTTCGGTAAAGACGTAATCCCACCGATTGGCATGGAATGGATCTGCCAGTAATGGGGTGCCAAGCACAAAGCGAACTTGTGAGCGTGTCATGCCCGCTTTGAGTTGTGCGACTTTATCTGCAGTAATAGCATTGCCTTGAGGGATGTCGAGTTTGTAGGGAGAAACGACGTTCGGGAATGTGCAGCCGACCGCCAATATTGTAGCTATGATAACGAGAAGTAATCTGTGTGCCATGATCTGATAGAATCCGATGGTCGCAGGTGCGCGGCTTACATAAACGCTATATGATAACCCGGTTGCTGCTATTGATGCAGCGGCGTTTTGGACCGAAGAAAAAATATATGAGCAAAGCAGCTGAACTGAAAGGAATGGGTCTCAAAGCTACGGGGCCGCGTCTTCGTATTCTCAATCTTTTTGAGACGTGCGGTGAACGACATCTCACGGCAGAAGATGTCTACCGCTTGCTGTTGGCAGAACAGATCGATATTGGTTTGGCCACGGTTTACCGTGTCCTTACCCAGTTTGAACAGGCAGGTATTCTGACTCGCCATCATTTCGAGTCAGGCAAGGCTGTTTTTGAACTAAGTCAGAGTGGTCACCATGATCACTTTGTCTGTGTAAAGTGTGGCAGCGTGCAAGAGTTCTACGACCCTGAGCTTGAAAAGCAGCAAGAGTCGATCGCGACGCGCTTTGGATTCGAAATCCAGGAGCATGAGTTGTATCTGTACGGTTTGTGCAAATCCTGCAAAAAGTGAATCGGAAGTACGATTCTTCTCACGATCAGGCCGGCTAATGCTGGCCTGAATGCCAATGATTCCTTGGTTAACACATCCCAGCCAGTTCCCTTTACCTGATCATGCGCTTAATGAGCCTAATGGTTTAATCGCGGCTGGTGGCGAGTTAAACCCTCTGTGGCTACTTGCAGCATATCGGCGAGGGATTTTCCCTTGGTATATGCCTGGTGAGCCTATCCTGTGGTGGAATCCCGATCCGCGCATGGTGTTGTTTCCACATGAGTTACATGTCGGACGTTCTCTTGCCAAGGTCATGCGCAATCGTCCATATACAGTTCGTTTCGATACGGTTTTCCCTGAAGTGATGCAGGCGTGTGCCGAACCACGTACTGATGCTATCGGAACATGGATTAGCAGCGAAATTATTGACGGGTACTGTGCATTACACCGCGAGGGTTATGCGCATTCAATCGAAACCTGGATCGATGGTGAACTTGCTGGTGGTTTGTATGGCGTGGCGCTCGGTGGCGTTTTCTATGGTGAATCCATGTTTGCGCGTCGGCCTGATGCGTCCAAAATTGCCTTTGCTCATTTAGTCCTCTGGTTGCAAGGCAATGGCTTTTCTCTGATCGATTGCCAGATGCAAACGGAGCACTTGGCCCGATTTGGTGGTCGTGAAATTCCTCGACATGAGTTTTGTGATCGTCTCGCGCAACTTGTTGCGCAGCCTCGTGTCCCTGCTCTATGGCATCATGAATGGGTAAACCTTGGAGGGTAAACTCGTGAGTGATTCACTGCGTAGCCAATCCATACCAATACAGTTTTATGCCACGGCAAGTTACCCGTGCAGCTATCTGGACGGCCGAGAGGCGAGGTCGCAGGTTGCTGCTCCTGCTGATATGGTTGATGCCGAGGTGTACGGGCAACTACTTCAGCATGGATTTCGCCGCAGCGGTCAGTTCGTTTATCGCCCCGCTTGTGATGATTGCCATGCTTGCGTGCCGGTACGGATTCCGGTTGTTGCGTTTCAACCGAATCGTAGCCAGCAGCGTGCAGGCAAACGCCACGCTGACTTGAAGGGGCGCGTGCTGGGATTGAAATTTGTGAACGAACATTTCCAGTTGTACCAGCGTTACCAGGCGGCTCGCCATCCCGGAGGGGGAATGGATCTTGATGATCGCGAGCAATACGAAAATTTCATCCTGAAAAGTAATGTGGCGAGTTTTTTAGTGGAATTTCGTGAAAACGGCATATTACGAATGGTGAGCCTGATTGATCAGGTCGATGACGGGCTTTCTTCTGCGTATACTTTTTTTGAACCGGGGGTGCCTGGCACCAGCTACGGTGTATGCAATATCCTTTGGCAGATTGGCTTGGCGCGCCAGTTAAGATTGCCATATCTTTATCTGGGATATTGGATTGGTGCGTGCCGTAAAATGGCCTACAAAACCCAGTATCGCCCCTTGGAAGGACTTGTGGGTGGCAAGTGGCAACTGCTCGAACCGGATGGGACAGCACTTTCACCAAGTTGATACCCCACAGAAAAGACTATGCTCATGTTCTGATGCGGTTTATCCGGGGAGCTGTTCCGGGGAAAGGAGGCGGAGGTAGCCTTCTTCCATCACCAACCACCCTTCGTTTTCCCACGCATTGAGTTGTTTGTTGACACTTTCACGGCTGGCGCCCACCAAGTTGCCTATTTCCTGTTGGGTGAACTTTAGGTCAATTAGTCCATCCGAACCATGTTCAACTGCCAGACTTTTCAGCGTTTTTCCCAATCTCTGCGGCAAGGGCAAAAACAGGGTGTCCTGTACCAGATTATCTGCACTGCGCAGTCGTTGACAGAGTACCAGAATCAACTGGCGCATTACTTTGGGGTGATTCTCCAGGAACCCGATCACATCATTGCGGCGTAATGCCAGTAATTCACACGGTTCCAACGTTTCGACCGTAGCAGTACGGGGCTCGCCATCCAGCATGGCCAATTCACCAAACACTTCACCCGGTTCCAGGATGCCCAGTGTGGCTTCCCGCCCATCGACTGATTCGCGGATTACTTTCAATCGACCCCGAAGTATTGCGTACATTTCTTGGCTTTGGCTGCCTTGGAGTACGACCGCTTTTCGTGCCGGCAGGTTGCGCCATTCGGCGTGTTGCGCCAGTTCTTCCAGTTCTTGTTGGTTCAGCTCGCAGAAGAGACTGCTGCCGGAAAGTAGGCTTGCCTTGTCCATGATGTACCTCAAATATTTAATGTGGCAATGACGGGTGTGTGGTCAGAAGGACGCTCGTGCCGACGTGGTGTCTTGTCGATTTCACAGGCGGTACAGTGGGGCGCCAGTGGGGAAGAAAGCAAGATATGGTCGATACGCATCCCGGCATTTCTCCTGAAGCCCAGACCGCGGTAATCCCACCAACTGAAGGATTTGTCCGCTTGTTCGAAAAGACGGAAGGCGTCGCTCAGATTTAGCTTCAATAAATCTCGCCAGGCAGCGCGCTCTGGTGGAGAGACTAGTACCTGACCTTCCCATTGTGCCGGGTCATGCACGTCGCGATCTTCGGGTGCAATATTGAAATCACCCAGCAGGGCAAGACGTGGATAGCGCTCCAGCTCGTCTTTTAGCCAGCCGGTCAGTGCAGCGAGCCAGCCGAGTTTATACGGGTATTTGTCCGAGTCGAGCGCCTGACCGTTGGGTACATAAACGCATACCAGACGAACGTTGTCCAGAGTTACCGCGATGACTCGCTTTTGCGGGTCATCGAAATTCGGAATGTTGATAGAGATATCTGAGAGTGGTTCGCGGGAGATGATAGCCACGCCGTTGTAGGTTTTTTGCCCGGCAAATGCGATATGGAAACCGGCAGCTTCAATCTCGGCCTGCGGAAAATTGGCATCTTCGAGCTTGGTTTCCTGGATGGCCAGGGCTGTCACCTCTGGGTGCTGGGCCAGCCATTCCAATACCTGTGGCAGGCGAACCTTCAGACTGTTTACATTCCAGGTGGCGATTTGCATGCAAGAGCTCACTGCAAAGGTGGGATGGGATAATCATACCAATGTGCCGGGTATTTGTTGCAAACTGTCGGTTGATGTTTCCCGCAGTTTTTCAGTCATGTTACGATAATAAAATGCTTGGCTTGATCAGGGATGCTGATCGGAAGTGTCGTCCAGGCGGGATAGCTGTTGTCTTAATTGTTACCGTCGGGTAGACCGGCGGATCATTACATGGAGGAACGCCATGTCGCGTCGAGTTGTTACACTCGCTCATTACTATACTGCGCCTGAAATTCAGCAGATGGCTGACAAAGTCGGCGATAGTCTGGAGCTTTCCCTTTACGCCAAGGAATGCGGTGCAGATGTGATCGTGTTCGCAGGTGTCCGATTTATGGCGGAAACCGCCAAAATTCTGAACCCACAGGCTGAAGTGATTCTGCCGGATACCAACTCTACGTGCTCGCTGGTGACCCAGACCGATGTCGTTGCGCTTAAAGCCTGGCGCGATTCCTATCCCGATCATGTGCACGTTGCATATATCAATTCTTCCGCCGAGCACAAGGCTTTGTGCGACTGGATCGTGACCAGCCGCAACGTGGATGACATCATTGCCCACTTGTACGCCGAAGGAAAAAAGGTAATCTTTTCGCCCGATCGCAATATGGGCGCCTACCTGAATTTCCAATATGGCTACGAGATGCCGCTTTGGTCCGCAGTGTGCGAGGTTCATGACAAATTCAACCAGGCTGCGCTCGATGATGCATTTGCGGCAACCGCTGGTCCCAAATACCTGATTGCACATCCGGAAAGCCCGCTGCCGGTGCTGCAGCATGCCGATTATGTCGGCTCAACCTCCGGTATGCTGAACTGGATCAAGGCTTACGACCGTGAGCCGGATGCAACGATTTTTGTGGCGACCGAAGACGGCATTCTCTACAACATGCATCAGATTCGCCCGGACCTGAACATTGAGCAGGCACCGATATACGCCGGTTGCCAGTGCAATCAATGCCCTTACATGAAGATGAATACTATTGATGCGGTCAAGCGGGCGCAGCGCGGCGAGGGCGGCATCAAGATTGACTATCTCACGCCAGCCCAGATGGATGTGGCGCGTTTGCCGATTGAACGCATGCTGGAGTTTTCCAAACGCTACTATGTCTGAGTAAGGCTGAAGTGAGAGGCGCGTGTTTTCTATCGCGCATGTGTGTTCTTCTTCCGATCCACCCTTCAGGGCACAAACGATATGCTGGATTATCTGGTTTTTATCGGTCGCTTTCAGCCATTCCATCTTGGGCACCTCAAAGTGATCGAAGGTGCGTTGACGCGTGCCCAGAAACTGATCGTGATTTGCGGTTCGGCGCGCCAGGCGCGCAGCCCACGCAATCCGTGGACGGTGGCGGAGCGTGAAAGCATGCTGCGCGCGGCCTTGCCGGAAGAATGGCAAAGCCGGGTCTTCGTGGTGGGGTGCTCGGATCGTATGTATAACGATCAGCAATGGGTGACTGAAGTCCAGAACCTGGTCGACAAGGTGATCGCCGTGGATACGGCCAGTCTCGGTAGCCGCGAGGCGCAGTTCCGTGTGGGTATTATCGGTGGCAGCAGCCGCAAATCAGCACATTATCTCGATCATTTCCCGCAATGGCAGCGCGTGGAAGTGCCGGAAGAGCCAGCAATCAGCGCCTCTGGCTTGCGGCGCAGTTTGCTGGAAAATGCTGGCGCCGGTTTTGCGTGCTGTGCCGATCGCTTGCCGCTTGCTGTTTTGCATTGGCTGGAAGCATTTCGCTTGACGCCCGATTATGTCAATCTTGAAGCCGAGTGGCGTTTTATCCAGGATTACCGGCGTGCCTGGGCGCAAGCTCCTTATCCACCAACCTTTGTCACGGTCGATGCCGTAGTGATCCATTCTGGTCATATCCTGCTGGTCCGGCGCAAGCATTTGCCGGGTAAGGGCTTGTGGGCGCTACCGGGAGGATTTGTCGAGCAGGATGAGTTGGTTCGTGATGCGGTCATTCGTGAACTGAAAGAAGAAACCCGGCTGAAAGTGCCGACCCCCGTGTTGGCTGGTTCCATCCGTGCTTCACGGGTATTCGACCATCCATTGCGTAGCTTGCGTGGCCGAACGATTACGCATGCTTTTCTAGTCGAATTAACGCCTGCGGGTGAAGGCTTGCCCAAAGTACGTGGTGGCGATGATGCTGAACGCGCGCAGTGGGTGCCTTTGTTCGAATTCAATCGTATGGAGGGTGAGCTTTTCGAAGATCACTTCTATATTGTCAATTGGTTCTTGGGGCAGATCTAGCTGTCTGGATTCGAACCCTCTTGGTCTATTCACTAGACCGATTCCTCTATTTTCCCTTGATATTTATCAAAAAGCCTCCTTGTGATTTGCGTCGAATTGAAACGCTATTTTGTTTGGTGTATTTGTCAGATGATGGCAATTGGTCCAATGGTCAACCAGTATCAATGAAATCAAGGGTTATCTGTTGGTCTGACCTCTGCCATTTTTGTTGATACTGGCTAAATGAGCGCGTTTGTTCAGTTGTTATTGAAGTTTTAGTTATATAACTTTCACCCCGTTCTGATAGTGCATGCGTGGACAGGCCAGTTAATGCCTTTCTAGATTGTACAAGCCGGGGGTCTCGGTCGAAAAAACAGATTTCAGTGCTTCCCGGCCAATAAAATCTGCGAAGCCACCCCGGTGTCGCAGAAGGTTTACAGGCATTTAAATTCAGGAAGAGAGAGGAAGAGTACCCATGTACGAAAAAAAGCATTTGGGCATCATGTACGCGCTGCCCTACATCATTGGGGTGCTGCTGTTCCAGCTGTTCCCCTTTGTGTTGTCATTTCTGCTGAGT
>JARLJJ010000581.1 GCA_031291275.1 Formivibrio sp. | reverse complement strand
GCTATTCCTCGATCAGATCGATCAACAACTCATTATCTAGAACGGAGGCCTGGATGGAAAAGATTCAATTCGAATACCCCGCGTCTGTACCAGCCCAGGGCCGTGCCCTGGTCGGTGTAGTCGGCTCCGGGGATCTGGAAGTGCTCGTCGAACCCGGTAAGCCGGGCAAGGCACGGATCACCGTAAACACGTCCGTGGATGGCAGCCGCCATATGTGGCAAGCCCTCTTTGATCGCATGTTTGCCGTGCAGCATCTCGCGGCCATCGAGATGGAAATCAACGATTTCGGCGCGACTCCCGGCGTGGTGCGCATGCGCATCGACCAGGCGCTGGAAGAACTTGCGGCAACCGCTGCTACAACCCGTTGAGGATGACATGAACAAGCAACATCTTCTAACCAGTAAAAGTTTTATCGAGCTAAGTGCGCGCGAGCGCGCAAAGTCCCTGCTCGATGCCGGCAGCATGCGCGAACTGATTGGCCCGTTTGACCGGGTGAAATCGCCGTGGCTGGAACAGCAGGGCATTGTCTCGCAAGCCGACGATGGCATGGTCGTGGCCAAGGGCACGATCGATGGTGCACCCGCAGTGGTACTGGCGATTGAAGGCGGCTTCCAGGGCGGCAGCCTGGGCGAAGTGGCTGGCGCCAAAATGGCCGGCGCACTTGAGTTGGCCGCTGAGGACAACCGTCGCGGGATTCCGACACGCGCAGTGCTGTTGCTGGAAACCGGCGGCGTGCGTTTGCAGGAAGCCAATCTCGGCCTGGCAGCAATTGCCGAAATCCATGCCGCCATTGCCGATCTGCGCCGCTATCAACCGGTGATCGCCGTGGTCGCTGGCACGGTGGGTTGCTTTGGCGGGATGTCGGTGGCGGCTGCGCTGTGCAGTTACCTCGTCGTGACGCGTGAAGCACGCCTGGGTTTGAATGGCCCGCAAGTCATTGAGCAGGAAGCCGGGATCGAAGAGTACGACTCGCGCAACCGTCCTTTCATCTGGAGCTTCTCGGGTGGCGAGCAACGTTTCAAAACCGGGCTGGTGGATCGCTATGTGGCTGACGATGCGCAAGAGATCGGCAGCACGGTACGCGCGCTGTTCCAACAAGGCGTACCCGCATCGCATCGCGATGAGCGCGTCACCGAATTTCTCAACATGCTCGATCGTGTCGATACCGCGCAGCAGGCTGAAAGTACCGCGGTACGCATGATTTTCGGAAAGGAAATGTGATGAGCGAACAGATTATTTCGAGCCGAGGGCGCACCTGGTTCGAGGTCCTGAGTGCCGGAGGCACGAAGATCGCAGGATTGGCGGGTTCGGTGTTGGCCGCAGACAAGCTGATCGGTTCCATGCCGGCAAGGTTGATCGCCATCGTTCCCGATGCAGCGAACCGTTTCCCACGCGCAGCTCGCGGTGAAGTGGGCCTGCTGGAAGGCTGGAATGTCGCCCGAGTGGTGCGCGAGGTGATTGCCGCCGACCAGGATCAAACCACCAAGCGCGCAATTATCGCCATCGTCGATGTGCCAAGCCAAGCCTACGGACGGCGTGAAGAGGCTTATGGCATTCACCAGGCACTGGCGGCTGCCGGCGGCGCTTACGCTTCCGCCCGCTTGGCCGGGCACCCGGTAGTGGCACTGATTGTCGGCAAGGCCATGTCGGGCGGTTTTCTGGCACACGGCTACCAAGCCAATCGCCTGATCGCTTTCAACGATCCCGGGGTGGTCGTGCATGCAATGAACAAGGCTGCCGCCGCGCGTATCACGCTGCGCAGCGTGGAGGAACTGGAAGCCTTGGCAGAGAAGGTGCCGCCGATGGCCTATGACATTCGCAATTACGCCACGCTGGGTTTGTTGTGGAAGCTGATTGATATCAGCGCGCCGGAATGCCCCAGCAATGCGGATCTGGCGACGGCCCAGGACGCATTGCTGGCCGCCATTGCGGATATCGCCCAATCACCGCGCGATCTGAGCGGCAGACTGCATGCAAAAAACCGCCAAGCCTCGCGCCATGTACGCGAGCTCCTGCGGGCGCAGTGGCAGTAAGCATCATTGACCCGGTGTAGGGACTGCCTGTCCAGCGGTCGGCACAAGGCCGCGGACAGGTCGCAGTGAGATACCCGTTGTTCGGCAGCCCACTACTAGATAACAGCCGGTTTTCTTTTCCTTGGAGGAAATTTTCATGACGTACATCATTATCAAGGCCTTAGCACCGATCTTCGTGATTATGCTGCTTGGCTTCTGGGCGGGCAAATCAAAGCTCGTCGACAACAGTAATGTCTCGCTGCTCAACATCTTTCTGATGGACTTTGCACTTCCTGGTGCGTTGTTTCTTGCCACGGTGCAAACACCGTGGGCTGGGATTGTCAAACAAACACCGCTGATTTTTGAACTGACGCTGGCGATGTGGGTGGCTTATGCATTGATCTACTTTCTATCGATCAAAATGTCCGGAAAATCGTCACAGGATGCAGCAGTTCTCTCGCTCACCGTTGCGCTTCCCAATTATGCAGCTTTGGGCCTGCCCATTCTCAACGGCGTATTGGGCGAAAGCACGGGTATTTCACTGAATGTGGCGATCTCGATCTCCTGTGGTGCAGTGTTGATGACACCGTTCTGCCTGATGATCCTTGAAGCTGGCAAGGCGGCACAACGTGGCGAACAGGCATCATTGGCATCGTTGCTACCCAAGCTGGTGTATCTCTCGTTCAAAAAGCCCATCGTGTTTGGTCCGCTTCTCGGCGTGTTGTGTTCGGCAATTTTGAGTGGCCTGAATATGAAGGCGCCCGAATTGCTGATCGTTGCAATGAGACCATTGGGTGGTGCTGCGCTGGCAGCAGCCTTATTCCTGACCGGCGTGATCCTGTCTGCTCGTAAATTGAAGATTAATGCGGCCGTGGTATTTGGCGCAATTATCAAGAATCTTATCCAACCGTTTGTGGCGTGGGGGCTGGTGATTCTACTTGGCATCGATCCGGTGGTAGGTCGTGCCGGCATTTTGCTGATCGCGTTGTCCGCAGGTTTCTTTGGCGTGGTGTTTGGTAATCGTTTCGGCGTGCAATCGCCGGATGCCGAAGGTGCGTTGCTGGTCAGTACCGGCGCATTTGTGATCACCATTCCGCTGTTCATCATGCTCACCTCGGGCATGGTTCCGGCTTGACCAAAGGATAAGCGAGATGCAAGCCGAGCAGTTCCAGCCCCACGACCTGCTCTGGCTGCAGCCGAAGGCCGAAGTGTTGACCGATGCTCCGTTGCCTTCATGGGCAACGGAGCTTTTGTCGATAGGCATGCCTGTGGTCGTGCGCCGCGCCCCTCGTGTCGATAGCGCCATACCGGTCGGCCTGCGTGGTGCCTCGCGTGGGCTGCGCTTTCCCGCCCATGTCGAGGCATCCTCGATCGCCCGCTTTGCCAAACCAGAAACCCTCATTGCAGCAGGATCAACGCTGGCCGAGACGCGCATGCGTTTGCCTGCTTTGATGGCTTTTTGTGAGCTCTGTCAGCGCTTGCCTTCAACGCTGGCATGGGGACCCACGGGGAGCGTTGGTTTTGAACTGGCGACGGGGTGTCCGAGCGTCAGCAATACGAGCGATCTGGACATCGTTCTGCGCGCACCGCATGCGCTAGGCCGCGATCAAGCGCTGGAAATGCTGAAGTATTTTTCCGATCTGCCCTGCCGTTGCGATGTGCAACTGGACACGCCCAATGGCGGTGTTTCTTTGCTGGAGTGGGCTCGAGGCAGCAAGCAGGTTCTCCTCAAGACCGATGGCGGGCCCAAACTGGTCGTCAACCCGTGGCTTTGCCATGAAAGGATTCCCGAATGAGCGTGGTCTTTACATTCCCAGGGCAGGGAGCGCAAGAACCGGACATGCTCGATCGCTTGCCGGCACACACGGCCGTGGATGCCACACTCGACGAGGCCAGTCGAGTTCTTGGCGAAGACGTGCGCGGTCTGGATAGCGCCGAAAGCCTGCACTCGACCCGGGCGGTTCAACTTAGTCTACTGGTTGCCGGCGTAGCATGTTCTCGTCTTTTAGCTGCTGAGGGATGCCGACCCGATATGACGATGGGACTTTCGATTGGCGCGTATGCCGCAGCGGTCTGCGCAGAGGTACTCAACTTCGATGATGCCGTGCGACTGGTGAGCTTGCGCGGACATCTCATGGAGACGGCTTTCCCGCGTGACTATGGCATGGCGGCCGTAATTGGGCTGGATCAGGATCGAGTCGAAGCCATCGTCCACCAGGTTCATGCGCCAGAACATCCGGTGTATGTCGCCAACATCAACGCCGCGGATCAGATCGTGGTTGCTGGGCATGACACGGGTCTGGCAAAGGTCATCGATCTTGCAATACAGGCACATGCCAAGCGGGCCAAACGACTGGCGATCAGTGTGCCATCGCATTGCGCCTTGCTGAATGATGCTGCCGCGCAAATGGCTGATGCCTTCAAGACCATTCAAATTAGACGTTCAACCATCGGATATTTGAGCGCAAATGCGGCACGCCTGATTTCCGATCCCTTGCGTATTGCTGATGATTTGGCGCACAACATGGCGCGACAAGTTCATTGGCACGATTGTGCGCGATTGGCATATGAACGTGGAATGCGCCTAGCGGTGGAAATGCCGCCTGGCAGCGTGTTGACGGCAATTACACGTGGAATGATGTGTTCGGGAGGGGATAGCATTGCATTTGCGAATTCACGGACAGATACCGTTTTAGAGCTTTGCCGCCGGGCAAGGGATGATGATTTTCTGCCTTATCGATAATTTGAATTGGGAACATTTAGCAAGTAAACCAACACTGTTACTGTAGATACATCTGCACATTTACTGATTAGTTGAATTGATTGTTTGCTTTGGGGCATCACACCAGTTTGTGCAAGATGGGAACAGCCATTCCACTTCGATTGCTCTTTCCGAAAAGTTAATAATACAAACAGAAGTGTGTTTTATTTACACGCATTGACTCAGTCAAACTTGTGTTGCACAAATTCATAAACAGACTTGCTTTCGACGTACCGCTCCAGAAAGCGGCCCTTGGCAAAGAGGGACCTGAACCAATGACCGCAATGTGGCACACTTCCCGTATTGGTGCTACCGGCCCAGACTGTGTAAAAACGGCCTTTCCGGTAAAATATGGGCATCCTCCAGGCATGGTTGGTTGTCATGAAGCGATTCATCGAAGGCCAGAGCCGTACCCAAAGCGCACTCCTTCCCGCAAGCATTGATGACTATGTAT
>JARLJJ010000580.1 GCA_031291275.1 Formivibrio sp. | reverse complement strand
GATAGGAAACAGCCCAGCGCGAAATTGCGATTGCCGAGGGCCCGGAAATCCACCACCGGGTACGCTACCATCATGCTGCGGATAATGAAGGCCGCCAGGGAAAGCCCGGCCACCCAGGCGCACGCCTTGATGGTGGAATCACTGAACCAGTTCCAGCGCGTGCCTTCTTCAAGAAAATACTCCAGCGTGCCGAGGCCCACCGCCATTAGACTGATACCTAAATAATCGGCCTGTTTGAGTAACGAAAAATCCGGCTCGTCGATCTTCACCAGCAACGGCACCAGAATCGCTACCATCACGCCCGGCACCAGATTGATGTAAAACAACCAGTGCCAGTTCAACGTATCGGTAATATAACCGCCAATCACTGGCCCGAGCGTTGGCGCCACCGAGGCGATGGTGCCGATTACCGCCGCGGCATAAACTCGTTTGGCACCCTGAAAATAATGGAAGGACGAGGTGAACACCGTGGGGATCATTGAAGCACCCAGCAGCCCCTGCAATGCCCGGAAAATGATCATGCTGTCGATATTCCAGGCCAGCCCGCACAGCATACTGGTGGCGGTGAACCCCACAGCCGAGGCGGTGAACAGCCAGCGTGTGGAAAATACCCGGGTCAGCCAGCCGGAAAGCGGAATCACGATAATCTCGGCGATCAGATAGGCGGTCTGCACCCAACTGATCTGGTCCTGTGCTGCAGAGAGGCCGCCTCCAATATCCTGCAATGATGACGCTACAATTTGGATGTCCAGTAATGCCATGAACATGCCAAAGCACATCACCGCAAACGGCAGTATCGCCATCATTTGGTGTTAATATCCGCGGTGACGGACAAGCCAGGCCGCAACAAACCGAGGTGGGAGGCATCGCCATCCAGCACTATGCGCACCGGCACGCGCTGCGCGATTTTGGTGAAGTTGCCGGTGGCGTTTTCAGCCGGCAGCACGCTGAATACCGCGCCCGTTGCCGGTGCTAAATTGGCGACATGGCCATGAATTTTGACGCCCGGATCAACGTCGGCCTCGATATCCACATTTTGCCCGGATTCGATATGCGCCAACTGGT
>JARLJJ010000579.1 GCA_031291275.1 Formivibrio sp. | reverse complement strand
GAACATCAGTTCGCGACGAATCAGTTCCTCGCGAAGATTGTTTTTCATTTCGGGACTATCCGGCATGCCATTGGCTTTCCCTTGCGCCAGAAACATGTCGGCTGTTGCCTGAGAAACCGCAGTACCGTTGACGGTCACAAAGGGTTTTTCTGCCGCAAGGGCAGGCACAGACATGATGGCAGCAGCGAACACTACAACTGCAAATTTCAATAATTTCTTCATGAATTCATTCCTTTTATGCGGGTAAGTGGTTCGGTCTGGATAGTGACAAGATCAGTAACCTCGAACACGCCCTTACAACGAAAACAATGGCGTTCCCTTTCCAGACAATTAGTTCAGAGTCGTGATCGCCCCGCTTACAACATGCGGACAGGGCGCCATGGCCGGGAAACCCATGGCGCCCTTCCAACTACAGAGGCAGTACCAACCAGCGAAATCGCGGGCTACAGCAAGCCTCAATCACTGTCACCATTACTTGGTGATCGTTCCTGCCACAACGAGATCTTTCGGTGAGGACGATTTACCAACATAAACCGTGTAGGTACCGCTTGGGATAACCCATTTCTTGCTGGCTTGGTCCCAATAGCTCAGCGGATGGTTAGATGCCGTTTGATCGATATTGATCGTTACTGCAGCCGTACCATTTGCCGCAACTGAAACCTTCTGGAATCCAACAAGACGTTTCGGTGGTTGGACAAGTGCTACGCCAGTCACATCACCTGTCGTTGTCGGAGCAGGCACGCTCACATAGACCTGCACGACTTCTGAACCCGCCACCGACGAAGAGTTGGTGACCGTTGCCGCGACGGTGTACAGGGTCTTGACGGCATTGGCGGTAACACTGTTGTTAACACCATTGGTTGGCGCGATAGCAGTAGTCGCATAAGACAGACCGTAACCGAATGGGTATGCAACGCAGGCGTTCGATCCATCGGTATTGGTTGCGCAGGTGGCATCTTTCTGGCGTGCATCGTACCAGCGATAGCCCATTTGCAGACCTTCGCTGTAAGTGACCGTTTGATTGCCATCGGCCCCCACTACACCAGGGAATTGATTCGCAGTGATGCTATCCAGGAATCCCTTACCTGCAATCGGGAAGGTGACCGGCAGCCTGCCAGATGGGCTGACGTTGGTCGTCCCGTCAAGGCTCTTGCCGAACAGCAGTTGCGCGACAATGTTGCCGTCTTCCTGACCAGGGAACCAGGTTTCGAGGATGGCCGGACCGGTAGAGCCCACAAGCGCGGAATCCATCGCCACACCAGCGTTGTCCTTCAGAACCAGTGCACTCTTCTGAAGCATCGTCTTGGCAGTCGTCGAAGTCGCAGCAATGATGTCCTTGATCATCTGGACGGTATTGCTGTTCTTCGCCAAGTTGCCGGTGGAGATCGTCGTCGCAATGGTATTTGGCTTGGCTACATACCAGTCAAGTGTGCTACCGGTAGCTGCGGTAACACCGGCGTCCAATGCGGTGCCAGTGGTAGCACTGAAGGTTGCGCGGTCTGCACCCTCTTCAGCAATCGTACCTGCCATCACAACCACGGCATCGGCACCTGCTGCCGCGCTCAACGCTTGAGCATAGGTAGCAGCGGTGCCATCGATGGTAGCAGTCGAGTTGGCGTCATCAATGAGAATCAGCTTGACCGTTGCCATGGTATTGCCCAACGCCTTGAGTTCTGCCTGGATGCCAGCAACCGGCGTCACTGTGTAATTCGGCACGACGTCAGAACTGCCACCACCGCCCCCCATTGCCTTGCCAACCATCACACCGCCAGCAACCGCCTGCTGGGCATAGACTTGCGATGACTTGCCGATCACAACGACAGTCGAGACAGACGATGCGAAAGGCAATACTTTGTTGTCATTCTGCAGCAACACAGCAGATTTGACGCCGATATCGCGGGCCGTCGTGCCACCAGCGGTGAAATCAATCGCGGTTTGCTTGAGTGCACGATCAAAAATGCCGTACTTGAACATTTGCGTGTAGCGGCGTGTCAGCGCAGTATCGATATCGGATTGCTTGATCGCACCCGATACGAGTGCAGTGTTCAGCAAAGCCGGGGTCCATTGCTGCGCTGTCGGCATCATGAAATCCATGCCGCCGGTCATCGTAGCCGCCGTGCTCTTCGTGGCAAAGAAGTCGGACTGGACGTAGCCGGAGAAACCCCAATCGGTACGCAGAACGTCGGTCAGAGTTTCCTTGTTTTGGCACGAAGAAACACCATTGACATAGTTGTACGCACACATGATGGAAGCCACGCCGCCGTCCTTGACAGCCATTTCGAACGGAATCATATAGATTTCACGTTCCACCTGACGGTCGATGGATTCCTGGATGGTCTGGCGGTTCGTTTCCTGCTCGTTGTTAATGTAGTGCTTGGCCATGCCAATCATGCCTTTGGCCTGAATACTCTTGATCTCGTTGACAGCCATCGTGCCGGTCAGGAAGGGATCTTCACCGAAGTATTCGAAGTTGCGACCGATGATAGGCAGGCGGGCCATGTTCACGCCTGGAGCTTCGAACTCATGCAGTGCAAGGTTGCCCATTTCGGTACCAATCAACGTGCCATACGAGCCGGCAACGGTCGGATCGAAGGACGCTGCAGCGGCGATGGCTGAAGGCAGCGCAGTGGCCTTGGCGGAAGACGGGTCGGTATACGCGGCATAAGGATTCGTGCCACCAGCAAGAGAAGGGTCAACACAGTCGTTCTGGCCCAAGCCCACCGGGCCGTTGGTGATACGGAACGTCGGGATATTCAGTGCCGCAATCCCGGTAACGTGGCGAGCGCCATAACATTGCGGCAGGTCCGGGAGAATTTCCGGGTTAGCGCCGGTCAGTTGCTGTTCTTTCTGTTCAAGCGTCATCGAAGAAACCAGTAACAGCGCACGTTTTTCTGGTGTAAGGGTTTTATCCATCCAGGGATTGACCGACGCGGTTGTCTGCGATGAACTATCTCCACCACCACAACCCGCCATCATGGCTGAGGCCATCACTGCTGACAGAATAGCAACGGAGATTGATAATTTTTTTAGTGGGTATTTTGGGATCATTTTGGGACTCCTCCAGTCATTACATATAAACAAACAGCAGATTTTTCCTTGCCAATGCCCGTCAAATACCCAGTTTATGTAATCGGATATTGACAGCTATGTAATGATTCTCTAGCTCCCCCTACTCCATCCAATGCTATTTGCTGCCCCTCGCCATGCAAATAAGGTATGGAAAATGATTTTTGGTCGAAATCCTTGACATCAAAAAATTTACCCAAAAAAGCCGGCTATTTAGGCCGGCTTTTTTACCATCAATGTCGCTCGATAGACTTGAGTCTGGGCTCCAAAGGTCTTACTGGATTTTGGCCTTAGTACGCAAGTCAGTAACGATTTTTTCGACCATCATCGCCTCTGCATCTTTGTGCAGCATGGATTTCATTTCATTGAACGAAGGCACCTTGAGCGGGCGGATATCTTCGATACTAATCACGTGATAGCCGAATTCGCTCTTGACCGGCGTAGTGGTGTATTGACCCTTTTTCATGCTGGCAAGCGCATCGGCAAAGGG
>JARLJJ010000578.1 GCA_031291275.1 Formivibrio sp. | reverse complement strand
CGCTATTCTTCAGCGCCGTGACCAGCAGCCCGCGCTCGCGCAACTGCCCTCTGGCCTGGCGGGCGCTCTCCGCATTCACCGTGCCCGTGGTCTGTCTGCCCCCTTCCACCGGCACCGCTTTGTAACGAAAAACACCCATCCAGACTCCCGAAAAACTTGAAAACTTGATCTATCTAATGCCTTGGCGTGCAGTTAAAGATCAATGATTTATTGAATCCGATGCAAAGCTGATAGCTTGCCGACAAGATTCTTGATGTCGAGTGCAATAGGCACGCACGCTTTCAAGGAGCGCGGCAAGTAAAGGCGAACGCTCGTCTTTGCGGTAAGCGCAATGCAGATCAATCATGGAATCGACTTCAGAAACCAATGGTCGGTAAACCACATTCGGTAGCTGCAAGTTTTGTACTGACTCCGGAACAAGTGCGCTACCAAATCCACCAGCAACCATCACCGCAGCGGAAATCATGTCGACAGCCTTTTGAACCACCATTGGCTCATAACCATGGTGACGAAACAGTGATTGGGCAGCAGCAAAGACACTGGAATCTTGTTCGCCTATCAATGGTTCATGACGCAAATCGGCAATCGTAATGGCCACCTTGCTCGCCAAGGGATTGCGCTGGTTGAGCGCAACCAGAATGGGTTCCCGGCTGACCAGTTCTACTTTCAGCTCAGTAGATTCAGGCAAATAACGATCAAATGCGATCAATATCCTGCCTTGATGCAGCGCTTCGATCTGGCGCCCCCGAGACGCGCTATGCAAAACCACTTTGACATCCGGATGGGTTTCAACGAAATCATTCAAAATACGCGGAATAATGTTGAGCATTGCAGAACCAAAAATGCCGATATCAATCCGTCCTGACTGGCCTTTTCCTGCGCGCCGGGCCTGCTCAGTTGCCAGCTCGACATGGGTCTTGATATTGCGTGCATGATGGAGCAGCGCCTCGCCTGCCTGAGTAAGCTCGACACCCCAACTAGTGCGCGTAAACAACTGCACGTTAAGCTCTTCTTCCAGCGCCTGGATATGCCGGGTCAAAGGGGGTTGAGAGATAAAAAGTCTTGTAGCTGCGCGACTGATGTTACGTTCTTCCGCCACCGTAATGAAGTATTTCAACTGGCGAATATCCACCTTACACTCCTCCTACAAAACACGCACAGGCTCGAAAACAAAGCGTTTCAGGCCTTATCACCCGGTGCGAAGCAGCTCTTTTCGGCTGTGGGTGGCTATCATTATTTTTGTAACAAACAAAATCCAATACCATTTTTCACAACGCTGAATACCTTTTAGGTATTGCCCGCGTATAAACGATACCGAACAGACGTTTCCAGGAACGCAGGGAACCGGCGTAAGACCTGATCGACAGAGAAAAGAGAAATTAGATCCGACAACCGTCAACTCGCCGGATAGACAGGAAGAGAAAAAGGGACTGACAATGCACAGTGCATGACAAGGCGAAGCAGACCGTGTGCGATCAAAGACTATCGAAGGGGTTTGCAACAAGATTTATGTTGCTATCAAACCGTGCTGACGACTGTAATTCCGTACGGTTTCCAGAAACGCCGTCAATAAGGGAGAAGATACTTCTTTCCGGTACACGCAAAAAAGTTCCACCATGACTTCAATATCGGCAATCAATGGGCGATACACCACATTGGGCAATTGCAGAACCTGAAGTGAGCTTATCGTGAATGCGCAGCCAAAACCGCCGGCCACCATGGCAATGCTTGAAACCATGTCACCGGCTCTCTGCACTATATTGGGTTCAAACCCGTAAAGCTGGAACAGCTTCCGCATGGGCGATTCGATCTCTGGACGAGCCAAACCCACAATCATCGGCTGGCCGCGTAATTCCGTGAAGTGAATCGTTTCATGCCGAGATAACGGGTTGCGTTGATTCAACGCGACCATGATAGGTTCGCGATTAACTAATTCCACCTGCAGATCAGGCAAATCAGGCAGAAAGCGATCAAAAAAAATCATGATGCGTCCCTGGCGTAATGCCTCGAGTTGCTGCTCTTTCGGTATGTTGTGGATGACCATCTTCACGCCGGGATGTATCACCCCGAAGGCATCCAGAATAAGCGGCAGGTCCGTCAGCAAGGGAGATCCGAAAACACCGATGTCCAGCCGCCCGATTTCACCTCGTCCCTGACTGCGCGCTTCTTCAGCTGCAAGTTCCATGTGGTTATGAATATTGCGCGCATGGTTCAACAGTGCTTCCCCGGCTTCAGTAAGCTCCATGCCCCAGCTCGTACGGACAAACAACAAAACACCGAGTTCCTCTTCGAGCGAATGGATACTTCGGGTCAGAGGAGGCTGGGAAATGTGCAGACGTTGAGCGGCCCGACTGATGTTGCGCTCTTCAGCCACCGCGATGAAATATTTGATTTGACGGCTATCCATACTGGGATTCCCTCAAGAAAACCTTGGAAAAATGGCTTTACACTTTGAGCAATGTCTTGATCAGTGCAACAGTAAGTTTATCGTGGCAGCGTTTGGCTTGATGCCGTTTTTTTATCTGATACTAATTGCGCACGGTAACCTGGATGCTGTCTATCTCTTATTTCTTGCACTAATTTGGCAAAGCGGACGTCCGTCAATGGATAGAAATACATCAACACAAAAGCGATGGCAAAAGCAACACCCGGTACAAAAGCGATCGCCCCCAGAATACCAAGGCGAGTCGCATCGCTCTGCGTAAGCGCGTTCGGCATGTAGCCACTGGCCGCAAGCAAGAAGGCCGGAATGGAGCCGCCCAGTGCCTGACCACATTTGCGCGAGAAGGAAAAGATGGCATAAGTCATGCCCTCGATTCGTATGCCCGTGACCCATTCGCCAAATTCGACTGTATCCGCTTCCAGCGCCCACATCACCGACATGGCAATCATAGCGCCAATCGAAGCTGCACCCAGCAGAATAAACGGCAAAAATTTGATATTGGTCGGCGCAAAAAACAGCAGGAAATAACTGAGTGCGCCGATGGAAATACCAAGCAGGAAGGTATTTTTCTTGCCCTTACATTTGACCAGCAAGGGGGTAAGCGGCGCAGCAACAAGAACTGAAAGGAAACTGGATATGACGATAATGGGGATGAACAGAGAGACGTCACCCAGTACATAACGGGCAAAATACAAGGCCGTAGCCGTTTGGGAAAACAAACCCGTGTGCAGGCACAATGCGCTAATGCACAGCATCAGCAAAGGTCGATTGTATCGCAGCGTATTCAGGCTACTTTTAAAGCCCGGTCGTTCGATTTCGCGTTGCACAATTTCCCGGGTAGCCTTGAAGCACAGGCAATACAACGCCATCCCAACCACGGCAAGTATCAGCGTGAATTCAGTCAAATGCGCCTGCAGTTCCTGGGGATTGGCCGCATGACGTATCTTGGGGGCGATGGCCAGAGCGAGAAAAGCAAAAGTCCCCGTTGCCATCAGCGTGCGCATGGCCCCCAGCAACGCTCGTTCGCGCGGTTCCTGCGTCATCACGGTAGCCAAAGAGCCATACGGGATATTCACAAAGGAATAGGCAGTGCCAAGGATGGCATATGTCACGTAGGCATAAACCAGCTTTTGAGCCGAAGTCCAGTTTGCCGGCACCGAGAATACCGCCACACTCATCAGCAGGAGCGGCAAAGCACTCCACAACAGAAATGGACGAAAGCGTCCCCAGCGGCTGATAGTGCGATCGATCACCCTCCCCGCAATCACGTCCATGAACGCATCATAGATGCGCACCAGCACCAGCAAAGTCCCTGCTGCTGCCGCACTTAGTCCTGCTACATCAGTGTAGTAATGGAGTAGAAACAGAGCGCCCAAGGCAAACGCGAAATTGTTGGCTACATCGCCCAATCCATAACCAATGACATTGAACCAGGTTAAAGGTCGAACCGTTTCCATTTTGAATCCTTTGCTTACTGAAGGTAGGCTGTTTCGCAATGTGCATTTAATATCCTCATCAGGATGAAGGTACCTGAAACACTGCTTACCAGCACAACAATGCACCAAAACAGATCAAACGCACAATGCAAAACAGGCCATCCTGGCTCCCCAAAGACGACCTGTTCAAACCGATTCTGGGATCAATAAATATTGTGCGCTTTATTCTATGTTGGCTTTTTTCCGCAAGCCGGCAAGCATTGTCTCAACGACCATCGCCTCTGCATCTTTGTGCAACATGGATTTCATTTCATTGAACGAAGGCACCTTGAGCGGGCGGATATCTTCGATACTAATCACGTGATAGCCGAATTCGCTCTTGACCGGCGTAGTGGTGTATTGACCCTTTTTCATGCTGGCAAGCGCATCGGCAAAGGG
>JARLJJ010000577.1 GCA_031291275.1 Formivibrio sp. | reverse complement strand
GATAATAAGCGCTACTTGGAATTGCTTGATGGCAAGCTGCTGCTGGTGACCAATACCAAAGCACAAGTGGCTGAGGTGGTGCAGCGTTACAAGAGTCTGGCCGATATTGAGTGAAGTGGACCCCAAAGTCCGAACAGACTTGATGTCAGTTTAAGTTGCACTCAACTTCTCGCAGCTGGACGGCGCTGCCCCGGTTTTTGCATTTGGTATTGCTGACTCATTGTCAAACCTGACTTCCTCGAACGCAGTCCCGCTGGAGCGTAGCGCAACTGGGAGTCTTTCTGTGGTCCGGTATTTATCCACGATCATCGCACCGCCGCCGCTTGAGGTCTTGTGAACTTTCTGCGGGGTTTGATTTTCCAGGGATTGGTGCGGGCGCTCAGTGTTGTAGAAGGCAAAGTATTTCGTCAGCCCAATCAGCAATTCACCCATCGTGGCGTAGCCATTGAGGTACACGTCTTCGTGTTTGACGCTGCGCCAAAGCCGCTCCACAAAGATGTTGTCATAGGCCCGGCCCCGACCGTCCATGCTGATGGCAATGTCCTCGCGCTTGAGTATGCCCGTGAAGACATCGCTGGTGAATTGGCTGCCCTGGTCGGTGTTGAACACCTCTGGCTTGCCATGTTCGCGCAAGGCGTCTTCCAGGCAGTCCACGCAGAACACGGCCTCCATGCTGTTGCTGATGCGCCAACTCAGTACCCGCCTGGAGTACCAGTCGATGATGGCCGCCAGGTAGGCAAAGCCTCGCTCCAGCCTCACGTAGGTGATGTCCGTACTCCAGACCTGATTGGCCCGCACCACAGGCACCCCACGCAGCAAATAGGGGTACACCTTGTGCTGTGGGTGCGCTGCACTGGTGTTCGGCCCTGGCGCCATCCCGGCCAGGAACATGCAGCGCATGAGTCGCTGTACCCGCTTGCGGTTGACCCGGTGGCCACAGCGCAACAGGTGCACCACCATCTTGCGGCTCCCAAAGAACGGATGGCGCGTGTATTCCTCATCAATCAGGCGCTTGAGCACTTCGTCAACTTCGATGAACACCACGGGTTTTCTCTTGGCGTAGACCGTCGTGCGCGACACACCGGCCAGCACGCACTGGCGCTTTTGCGTCACATCGGCATGAACGCCTATCCAGCCGCAGCGGATCATGGCAGGCTGATCCCTGACTTTTTTTTGAGCCAGTCGAGCTCCATCTTGAGCCGCCCGATTTCACCGTACAGCCGGTCGGGCGCACTCTCAGCTGACACCGGTCGTGGCCCGCGCTTGCCTTCAAACAGGCTTTTGGCCTGGCCTTGGATCTCTCGCTTCCATTGCCCAACCTGAATTGGATGAACCCCATGTTCCTGCGCAATCTGGTTGATGGTCTTCATCCCGCCGAGTGCCTCCAGTCCCACCTTGGCTTTGAACTCCGGCAGATGAACTTTGCGCTTCTTTGATTCAGTCATTGGATACCCGTTTCTTTAGACAGTGTCCCACTTAAACACCTGTCCCAAATTCCGGGTCCACTTCAGAGCGCGGCTTTCGGGTACTCAAGTCTGACATCGAGATTGGCCCGGTGTACCACCGATTGCCGCAACGCATACGCGCGCACGCGCTGATTTGTTTCATGGCGCT
>JARLJJ010000082.1 GCA_031291275.1 Formivibrio sp. | reverse complement strand
GGTCCTTGGCAACACGACTGCCACTGTTACGGTGAAGGCTGATGCACTGGCTCTTCAAACCGAAACCGCGACCGTGCAGGACACGATTGACAAAAAGCTAATTGCAACTCTTCCAAACATCAACGGCAACCCGCTGTACTACGCGTCGCTGGATGCCGGCGTGGTGCCAAGCTGGTACATGTATAACAGCCAGGCGCTTGGAGTCGGATTCACTGATCGCCAAGAAATGTCGGCAATGCGTGTCAACGGCGGCGAACTGGGCAGTGACGACGTTCAGTTGGATGGTCTTTCGGTACAGGGCGCAGCCTGGCATGAGACCGCCGTTGTTCCAAATTCAGACTCGCTTCAGGAAGTGCACGTCACGGCCAATACCTTCACCGCTGAAACTGGCGATGCCCAAGCCGTGATCTCAATGAACACCAAGAGTGGCACCAATCAGTTCCATGGTGACCTCAATTACATGCTCCGTAATGAAGACTTCAACGCCAACGGGTTCTATAACAACGCCCACGGCGTCGCGCGCCCCAAGTACAGGTTGCTCCAGGGCGGAGGCAGCGTTGGCGGTCCGGTGATCATCCCCAAGCTGTTCAACGGGAGGGAAAAGCTATTCTTCTTCGTATCGTACTTGAAGCTCACTCATTCAGAGCCTGTGACCTCCCAAAGTCATGTTCCGACCGACCTTGAACGCACAGGCGATTTCAGTCAGACGATGATTCCCGATAGCAACGGCAATCCGGTGAACGTCAACATTTACAATCCCTTCACCGCGACACCCGTCTCGGGCAGCACAAGCCTCTTCGAGCGCCAGATCTATCCCAACGCGAAGGTCACCAATCCTAATCAATACGGCCTCGCGCTCCTGCAGGGTTACCCTGAGCCGAACCATCCGGCCAGCGATGCTTATCAAAATAACAACTATTACTTCTCTGGCACCCAGCCCGAGGTCCGCCAGAGTTTGAACACCAGAGTTGACTATCGGCTAGGCCAGAAAGAGACCTTCTATTTTACGGGTGGCCTATCGAAAGGCTCTTCCGCGCCGCCGAACATCTGGGGTGCAAACAGCATTTTCAAGAACGTAAATTGGCCAGGACTTACCACGGACGACAATCCCTATGGCGCATTGGGCGATACCATTGTTCTCAATCCAACCACCGTGGTCGATGTACGATACGGTTTGACCCGCATTAACACTCAGTCCCGGACGCCACCCTCAACGGGGGTCGACGACGCGAAATATGGCATGCCCTCCAACGTGGGAGCATTGACGGTGGATGCAGGGGATGCACCTGTCGTAGGTAACTTCGGTTCGCTGGATAACGCCAACTTTGATGGAGTCGGAAGCCTGAATCTCCCGTGGTGGGATAACAAGTCAGAACATCAAACCAACCACGCCGTCACCGGCAGCATTACCAAGGAGCTTGGCAGATGGACGTTGAAGGGCGGCGCTGAGTACCGCGTCTACCTGGGTAACTGGGCTGACCTTGAGTTCCCGACCGCAACCATCGGCCTTTATTCCATCTCTACCGGCGCTTCGGGTACAGGGCAGTATTCGCTTATCAACGGCTATAACGCCCCTCAGATTGCAAACCCCGCCGATAGAGGACTTACCCTAGCCACTCCCGTAGTTGGTACCCTCGGCTGGGGCATGCCCAGCGGTAGCTCGCCAGTAGAGGCACTGGCTGCGAAGTACATGGCGCTCTACACCCAGAACAGTTGGCGAGTGAATAGAAAGCTAAACTTTAGTCTCGGCCTGAGATACGAAATACAGCCGGGACCAACAGAGCGCTTCAATCGCATGTCCAGTGTAAATCTGGGCGCGCAGAATCCGTTTGCGACCGGTACATTCACAAACCCGAAAAGTGGGCTCGGGTTATTGACATTCCCCGGAGTAGGCGGAATGGACCGCAACCTTTACGAGACCAGCTATAACAATGTCTCGCCTCGCCTCGGGGCGACCTATCAGCTCGACAACTCAACCGTAATACGCGGCGGATACGGCAGGAATTATCTGCCCAGCAATACCGGTTTCAACGCGAACGGCTTGATCTATGGCACCACTCCGTTCTCGCCGGGCGCCGATCCTATTCCCTATGGGCTCACGCAGAACGGCCTGCCGGCTGGCACCTTTGACCAAGCTCAGAACACGAATATTATTCCGGCGGCTGGAGCCAACCAGGCACCATCCATTTACGGCAACAACTCGTCCGGAAGCGGTGTTGACATCTTCGACCGTTATGGTTACAAGACCGGCGTTACTGATCAATGGAACTTCATAGTTGAACGTCGCTTCGGCCCGGAATGGCTCGTCTCAGTCGGTTATGTTGCATCGCACAGCTCGAATCTCCCATGGCGTCAATTCGCAATCAACGGGCCATGGAATGTTCCCAGCAGCACGCTCCAAAGTTGGCGCAATACCTGGGTCGCCTCCAATGGCACGAACGATCCGTCCCAGGCGCAGGTTCCCAATCCATTGCCGTCTTTGGTTGGCAAGGCAGCCGGACCCATTAGCTCCACAAACCTCACCGCGTTGCAAGCCCAAGAGTCTTATCTGCCGTTCCTTGGGCAAACCATCTCGGAAAGCTCTGGCAGCTCGAACTACAATGCACTGGAAGTCCGTGGACAACACGCCCTTTCGCATGGGTTTCTGCTCTCAATGAACTACACCTGGTCAAAAACCATGGGCCTCACAGGCGGCCCGGGAAGCCAAACCTTCGCCGAATCGCAAATGAGTGGAAGCACGCCGGGCAATGGCGGGGTCGATTACATTAACCGACAAGCCAATTACAGCCTGTTGGGATTCGATACCCCAAACCGCTTCGTTGCAGCTGTCACCTACACCCTGCCATTCGAAAAAGGAATGGCCCTTGATCCCGGTAATGCTGTGATGCGCGCTGTGATCGGCGGTTGGAATTTGTCCTCCGCGACGACGGTGCAGAGCGGACAGCCTTGGGGCCCCAACTGCAGCGGCACCATGAACGGACGCTGCAACGTTGTATCCGGGGAACCCGTGCAGGTGCCGAAATCCCTGCAAAAGTGGTATGACGGCGCCACCAGTGTCACCCTCCCGGATGGGCGCACGATCACACCGCCCGCCTACTCCTTCCTGAAATGGAATCCAGATCGGTTTACCCAGCCAGTCGTACAATTCCCGAATGGCAGTTATGGTATCGATCAATACACTTCAGGTACGACTTCCATGACCGAGGGCGATCTGAGGTCTCCCATCTTTTCCAACACCAACATATCGGTCATCCGCAAATTCGCACTGGGTGAACGGTTTAACATGAATCTTCATGCCGACGCCACCAACGCCTTCAACAGAAGCAATATCCAACCATACGCAGTCAACACTAGTGTGGGTTCGATTCTGGCAGCGAGTGGGAGCGCCAAGGTTGGTCAGAATTCCAATACTGCTTCCGGTACTATGGGCCAGAACTTCGCTGAGCCCCGGCAACTGACCTTAACGCTACGCCTGGATTTCTAAAGCGTAGTCCATGCAGAAAGCAACTAGTAGCCTCTCCATCGCTACCGCGATGGAGAGGCTTTGCATATAGATCCTCGCAATCAGTAGAACAGCGGCCACTGTAAAATAGGACGTTGGTATGGCTATATGACGATAGCTTCAATCAACAATTCTGTCTCAGAACCTCACCACTTATCGGGCGCCTCTGGGTTCTTCGGCCAATGAGCATGACAGATATCGACATCGCCTCTTTCTGTAGCCCCAAACGAATTCGACGATCCTATCTGGAGACAAAAGAAGCCTCTCACCAATGCATAACGAGGTTCCTGATCGCGTGCTGCACCGCCGTCACGCTACTTGTGGCTCGAGCCCCGGCTCAAGAATCCAACCCGGCGAAGCCAGACCACGAGGTGCGGCGCAGCGTAAACAAGCTCTCCGCCGTTTCGACAGTTGCGCCAGCAGGTTCGATCCGGTTTGAGAATACTATCAAGAGTTCGAAGATACAGTTCACCCTGAGAAATAGCGTAAGCCCGCAACGCTATTCCATTGAGACCATGATTGGGGGCGTAGCTCTGTTTGACTACAACAATGACGGGCTGCTCGACATCTTCTTCACCAACGGCGCATCCATCCCATCATTCGACAAGACAGACCCCAGCTATTGGAACCAGCTTTATCGCAACAATGGGGACGGCACTTTTACTGATGTTACCGAGAGTGCCGGATTAAGGGGCAAGTGCTACTCGATGGGGGTGGCTGCGGCGGACTACGACAATGACGGCTTCACCGACCTCTACATCACTGGCTACAACTGTAATCAGCTATTCCACAACAATGGCGACGGAACATTCACCGACGTAACGGAGAAGGCAGGCGTAAGCGGTAATGTTCCGGGGATCGGGAAAGCCTGGTCAGTGGCTGCCGGTTGGTTCGACTACAACAATGATGGACTGCTGGATCTGTTTGTTGTAAATTACCTCAACTACAATCTTAAGACGGCGACGCTTTGCGGCGCATATGTCCAAGCGGTATTGCTGCATGCCTATTGTTCACCCCTCGATTTTCGGGGGACGCCGAACATACTTTATCGCAACAACGGCGACGGCACATTTACCGACGTGTCAGAGCAGTCGCATATCTCGCAGTTTGTGGGCAAAGGAATGGGGCTCTCTTTTGCCGACTATGACGATGATGGGTTCACAGATATCTTTGTGTCGAACGACGAGTTTCCGAGCTACCTACTCCATAACGACGGCAATGGTACTTTTTCCGAAGTAGGGGCTCAGGCCGGGGTCGCTTACAGCGCATCTGGCGTTACCGTGTCCGGCATGGGTACCGACTTTCGCGATATCAATAACGATGGCAAGCCGGATATCTTCCAAACTGCGATGTTTGGAGATAGCTTCCCGGTCTACAAGAATCTTGGGGACGGCCAGTTTCAAGATGTAACAGGCGCGTCAGGAATGGAGAGGTTGACGAGCCGACTGACTGGGTGGGGAACAGGTATTTTCGATTTCGATAATGATGGCTACAAAGACCTGTTTACGGCGAATTCAGACATACTCGATAACTCAGGGGAGCTCGCGCATCGTCCGTTTGCTCTTCCGGACTCGCTGTTTCGCAACAAGGGCAATTTCACTTTTGAGGATATGAGCTGGAAGGCGGGACCGACTTTTTCGATTCCGGCAGCGCATCGCGGCGCGGCCTTCGGCGATCTTAACAACGACGGAAAGATAGACATCGTAGTATCGGCTCTCAATGGCCCTCCTGAGGTCATGATGAACCGGACGAGCAATCGAAACCACTGGATTATTCTCAATTTGGTGGGTGTGAAATCGAATCGGGATGGATTGGGCGCCAAGGTGAAGATCACCACTGGAAATGGTTCGCAATACAATCAAGCTTCGACCGCAGAGGGATATAACTCGTCGAGCGATAAACGCGTGCACTTCGGGCTGGGCACGGCTACGATTGTTGATCGCATTGGAATTGCGTGGCCCAGCGGAATCAGGCAGGATTTGACCAACGTAAAGGTGGATCAGATTCTCACAGTCAAAGAGGGCACGACCCGATAAATGCGTGAGGGGCGCTCTCGCCGGCCAGAGTTCCTTCGTCGGCGGCGGGCCCAGGAAGTATTTGCAGGTTATGAAAGAACCCCGTTCACTGACCCCGAACCCCGAAGATCCATATCACAGGTCATTCGCATAGCCAAAGCCCGAAGCCGGTACAGTGCTGTCCATGACCGTGAACAGATCCAGCCTCAAAGAAGCTCATCATGGCTATGACACCTATATAACGTCAGAGTGCCGGAGCTGGCCCGCTGCCAGATGTTCAGAAGCCGGGCGCTGCCGCGTCGGGCTCGCCTTCCACCGTTGGCTTCCGATTCGCCGGGTAGTCGTCGATGGCGCCCCGCCACTTGCCGAAGTGCCCCTTCACACGCATCAGCTTCCCGAGGAAAGATCTATACTCCCGCATGAATCCTGCCGGGAAATTCGATAGATGATGAAGAGACATTCAGGCCAAGTAATCTACTCTCTCAGCGATCTAGTCCGATATGCAAACTCGTCGATTGCATCGTGAAAGGATCGTTTCTACTTAGAGAACCCCGATACGGTCACGACAAGGCTAGCAGGAGGCGAGTTTGTCCGGTTCACATCCTTGGTAAAGTCGCGCTGCAATTCACCTCACTTGATATGATTGACATCCACAATCGCCTTAATCAAGGTCTTTCGCTTTGGTAGCGATTGGAACACCGATACAATTTCGGAAAGCTTCAGCCGGTCAGTAATCCAGCGAGATGTGTCAATCTTTCCCTCTTCGATCAGATGTATGATCGAGGGAAACATCCCACAACTGTTGCGACTGGCAAAGAGAGTCACTTCCTTTCGATGGAAGAGAGCATCATCGAGGCAAACTGGGTCGCGCGTCAGGCCGACGTACACGAGCGATCCTCCAGTCGCCACATTTGCCAGACTGTCCGCCATAGCGGAGGCATTTCCCGTTGCGTCAAAGACAACGTCCGCCTGGCGACCCTCAGCAGCGCGCGAGGAGGTGAAGTCCATGCTTTCAACAAATACTCTACGCTGCTCACTCAATTCGACCACATGCACGCTGGCACCTAATGCCGAAGCGAACTGTGCAACGGCGATACCGATAGGCCCGGCACCAACGATTAGTGCCTTCTCGCCTGGCATGAGCCCGCTGCGTCTTACAGCGTGAGCGCCAATGCCGAGGGTCTCAACCAGCGCAAGCTGATCGAGCGACAACAGGCTCGATTTGTGCAAAAGATGAAGCGACACGGAAAGATACTCCTGCATGCCTCCATCGACGTGAACTCCCAGGAGACGAATGGTTTCGCAGCAATTCCTTCGGCCCATCAAGCAAGCTCGGCAGTGTCCGCAGCTCATGTAGGGTTCGATGGCACATCGATCGCCGGGTTCAATTCCCATCTCATTAGCCGGCACCTCAACCACCACTCCGGACAACTCATGGCCAAGTATTCTAGGATATGTATAGATCGGGTGCCGGCCTGCAAATGCGTGGAAGTCACTCCCACATACACCGACCTTTTCCATCCGAACCAAAGCATGGCCCGCAGGCGCAGTCGGGATAGGCGCTTCCCTTTGGATGAACCTACCCGGTGCTTCCAATACGATCTGTCTCATATCAATCCGCCTCTCCATCCGCGAGTGGTGCCGCCGCTAGGACGCTGAAGTCATTGATCCGATTGCCCTCAGTCAATCAGAATCCTCACAAGTTCTCGTCCATCTCTGCTTATGAATTGTGAGAAATGCCGTACCAATCCAGCCTCGTGCTTTCCAGTTTCCACTTCGATGTAAAATTGAATCGTTAACATCCCGATTTTGAGCAGTGGAACATTCATGCAACGCCAAGCTTCCACAACCCGCCAGCTGCCGGATACTCGAGTAACAGCAAAGCTCATTGGTCGAATTAAGACCATGATTGCGACCGGCATCATCTCCCCAGGCTCCAAATTTCCGCCGGAGCGAGAGCTGGCCAAGGAGTTTGCTGTCAATCGCGCGTCTGTCAGGCAAGCTCTGAAGGTTCTTGAAATCATGGGTGTACTCTCGCAACATGTGGGAGACGGCACATATTTGAGTGAAAGTGCGGAGACAATTCTCAACGAGCCACTTGATTTTCTGGTGCTCCTTGATGATCTTTCGCAACATGAGCTCTTTGAAACTCGCTTGATGATGGAGCCCGAACTTACGGCGCGGGCTGCAGAAAGGGCAACTGCGGAAGACATGTCTGCACTTCGTAATGCCATCTTCTCCATGGAGCGCAGCAGAACCACACGCGAACGCCTGAATGCAGATTTGGCCTTTCATGAAGCAATCTTTCGGGCGAGCGGCAATCGCATTTGCTACCTCCTCTTCAAGGGAATTCATCGCACTTTGTTGATGAGCATGGCCAAACTCTCTAATCGCGTTTCTGTCGATCAACCGCTGATGTTTCATCGCCGGATCTACGCCGCGATTCGCGAGCGAGACGCTGAAGAGGCAAGGCGCGCTATGCTTGAGCACATTACGGATGCCAGAAGTCTTCTGGTTCAACCGAATACTTCGAAATAGACTGCTTCGTTTGAGTGTCCGCATCATCGGTGCTACGCTTCAAAGCCGCAGTTATTCAACTTAATCCAAATTGCAACTAAATCCGCAGATGCAGCGGAGCGTTGCTTCCTTCTCATGGTGACGCTTTGACCGCATGAGTTTGAGTTCAGAAATAGAATTTCAGCGCCACTTGTAGTTGCCGCTCTGTGTTTGCCGTGGACGAAACGACACCAAAATAGCCTGGACCATCCGGAAGGTACGTATCCGGAGCTCCCATGACCGGTGTATTGGTTGCGTTAAATGCTTCCGCTCTAAATTCGAATTTTCGGGTTTCAGAGAGCTTGAAGGCACGGAAGAACGAAAGGTCCAGATTTCTTCCCCAATCAGCACGCAAGCTGTTTCGTCCCATTGTCCCAAACGTGCCACCGGGCGGATCGGCAAACGCATTAATGTTGATGGGATGTGTCTTGTCCAGCGGGTACGAAGACGAGTTCTCGTGGGGATTCCCAACCAGGTTGGCACGTTCGACACCGTAAAAGTTGTTGATATTCGAGATCCCATTGTCGTCCTGGACGTCGTAGTGTGGTCCGTTATTCAAGGAGCCAATGCCATTGAATTGCCAACCACCAATCAAATAATTCGCAACGCTGTTTCCGGTCCGAATTGATTTCCCTGCGCCAAACGGTAATGGAAACACGAAACTGGCGGTGAAGATATGAGCGAGATCGTGGGCCGCGGGTCCATGATCGATCTTCAGATCATAAGGGTTTTGAATTTCGCAACCGGAATTGTAACCATCACAGCCGGTGGTGAGCGCTTTAGACCAAGTATAGGCAATGGTGGAAGTAATTCCGGAATGTAACCGGAATTGTGAGGAGACTTGAAGACCGTTGTAATTCGTAGAAGAAAGGTTCTCAGTGTAAGGCATCTGAGGACTGTACGGAAAAGGCACATCCCCGCCGGGTGAGCTTGATGCATTGGCAGTAATTGCGGTCGCGATCCGTGCATTTCTTGACCCTACATAGTTGATCGCCAGTAATGCTCCGGTGGCGATGTCCCGCTGAAAGCCGAAGTTCCATTGATCGGAGTATCCGTTTTTGAGATTTGGATCGGTGTAGGCATTCGTGTTCAAGGGCGAAAATGGAGTTGTATCGGGCTCAATCGGAGAACCTCCGAAGTTGAACGGGTCATTGGCAAGGCCCGTCGGTGGCCCGTAGAGATTGAACCCGCCAGGAGCGCCAACAAAAGCCACGTTTGGCCAGGTCTGGGTGTAATTCGATTGATTCTCGGTTAAGCCTGCCCAGTTGTCGAAAAACCTTCCGTATCCGCCATGCATCACAGTCTTCGGGGTCAGCAGATAGGCGAATCCAATCCTCGGCTGAATATTGTCGTAGTTGTCATGAATGATCTTGCCGTTGCTCGCGACCAGCACATTCGGGGGGAGTGCCCCTCCGGGAATACATGGGGCACCTTGGCTTGGCGAGCAGGCCGGGGCCGGCTTCTGGAGGGCATAAGTCCCATTCTCGAAATTAAAGTCTCCGGTGATGTCGCTCTTGTTGGAGGATTTTCCTTCCCTCGGATTGACAGTTAGGTCATAGCGGAGGCCCCAATTGATGGTCAGCTTATCGGTAATCCTCCACTGGTCCTGAAAATACACGCCGATGATCCTTCCGCCGTGCAAGAGAGAGTAGACGTTGTCCACCTCAGAATAAGTCGGGACACCAAGAACCATTGAGGCCAGTGCGTCGCCTGTATTCGAGTCAAAATTTCCATCCTGCGTTTGAGACACATCAAAGTCATCTTCAGAACCGAAGAACGGCTGTTCCCATCCATCCGTTGCCAAGCTGGCGCCGGTACGGAAGCTGTGGCGTCCAACTGTCCGCGTGAAGTCGCTGCGATATTCCCAGATGTTCGAATAGTGCAGCCTACCCGTGTAATCGGTGCCGCCGATGTAGTTATTGATCTGAATTGAAGGGACTTTCTCTCCACCGAAGGCTTCGTGATTATAGAAGTAGGTTGCAAATCCGGACTGTTGATAGAAGTCTGACGGGATCTTCGTAAAGGATGGCGTCCGATCGTTCTCCGCAGAAACGCGCCCAAAGGTTAACTGCAGCACTGAACTGACTCCGAAGTTGTGGGTCCAGTTCGCCGCGACGTTGTAATTGGAGTCGTTTGTATGATTCAAGAGTCCGGGATAACCGGCGGATCCAGTAATTGGCTCCCAGGCGGAGGTCCACCGAACGAAGAATCGATCCTTGGTGCCGAACTCCTGGTCGATACGGACCGACACCTGATCTTGCCGGGTAACATTCGGAGTCGTATCGCGGCCGTTGAACTGTGGGAAACCTGGCAGGCTGACTGGAGTTGGGAAGAATGTTTCTGCAAAATAAACAGTCGAGGAATTCAACATCGTCGAAGGAATCTTGTTGCATGGAATTCCCGCCGCCTGAATGTTGCCCGGAGCATCGAGCGGCAACCCGGCCGAATCGCACATGAATGGCTGAAGAGCGAACCCACTTGTGGTAGACGCGTCGGGCACCGAACTAAATGGGTTATAGATCTGAATGCCCTGAGTGTCGAGGTTGTTGAAGTTGCCATTCAGTTGATCAGTCGTTGGGGTGCGGTAAAAGTTGCTGGATGCGGTGTTGTTGCGAAATCCTTCATAAGAAGCATAGAAGAAGGTCCTGTTGCGGCCATTGTAGTGCGGGAGAATCATCGGGCCGCCAGCCGTTCCGCCGAACTGATTCTGCTTCAGTGGGGTCTTGGTTGGATTGAAGTAATTTGCGGCGTCCATCGCATCATTTCGTAGGTACTCCCAGACATCGCCGTGAAACTCGTTGGTCCCTGATTTAGTTACCACATTCACAATCCCCCCAAGAACTTGTCCGAATTGGGCTTCGTCGTTGTGGGATTGGACTTTGAACTCCTCGATGTCGTCGAGTGTGGGTTGAACTGCATACGTGTCGCGAATCGAGCCGTAGTTATTGATTCCATCAAGCAGAAACATGTTGCTGCGGTTGTTCTGTCCGTTCACGGCTGGAATAACCACTGTGCCGGTTGGATTGCCGATCCCCCCAAAGCCATTGCTCTCCGTGGTGTTTACAGGACTGACCCCCGGAGACAATAGAAGCATCTCTGTGAAGTTGCGCCCATTCAGAGGCAGAGCATTCACTTCGGTGGTCCCGATAACGGTCCCCAATTCAGCAGTCGAGGTCTCGATTTGTATTGCGCTTGCAGATACATTTACGGTGCTGGTGACCTCCCCGACTTGCAGCGTGAAGTTGATAGTTGCGGTTTGATTCACGGCCAGCTCGAAGTTGGGTGCCCGGGCGGTAGAAAATCCCGTCATGGAGACTGTAGCCGTATAAACTCCGGGACTGATGTTGACGAGGAAGTAGTTCCCGGTTTGATTGCTTTTCGTGATCTGCTCAAATCCTGTGTTCGTATCCTTCAGGGTGACAATCGCTCCGGGAACCACTGCTCCCGAGGCGTCTCTTACTGTTCCATTTAGGGTGGCAGCGGCCGTGCTGGCCTGAGCTGCAGCTCTTTCCATGATTCCTACAGACGCTACTACCATCAGCGCAACCAGAGCCATGCTCATGTGGCTCATGCGAACCTGACTATACATTGGGGCCTCCTTGCGCGCCATTCCCTTATTGGCTGAACCAATCAACGCGAAAAATCTAACAAGCAGAATGAGTACTGTCAAGGGCTTTTTGTTTGACAGGCCCGTATACACAACGCATGATCTCCCGATTGGTTGCTCGCTGTCGACCTTCTGGAGACGGGGGCTGTAAAGACTTTTGGGTCGGAGCTTGGGAACAGGGAATATGGACAATTCAACTGTCACTTTCGGTTGATAAGCGGAGGAATGGAGCCGATAGTCGTTGGGAGAACTCCTGAAGCCATTTCAATGTCTTGATCGCCTCAAATCATTGACAAGTAAGCTAGTTACTGTTGTGTGGGGCAGGCTTGTGCATTGTGGTTCTCCAGCCTGTTGAGGAGTTCGGACGAAGGCGACCACACGTGGAGATTCAATGCGTCTCCCATTGTTGCGGATAAGATGATGCCCTTTGCCACTCGACGTTAGGTGAGAGAGAGTCGATGAGCGAGATTGAAATCACAATACCTCTCTGGGTGTCAGTCTCGGCATGTATCTTGTGAGTTTAGCTTGACGGACACGAATCGTTGTTCTTACAATCCGTTTGCCTTGTT
>JARLJJ010000081.1 GCA_031291275.1 Formivibrio sp. | reverse complement strand
TGTTCTCGTCCTATACGCAGATAAGGCAACCAAGATCGATGGGTCGGTCATAAGCGCAATTCGTAACGCCAACCACGCACGTATTATTCTTGTCGTGGACGAATGCGGACCGGATGCGCGGTCTGATCTGGCACGTAACTTTTCTACGTTCGGACCAACAATCAAGATCGTGAGTATCTATCAGGATCGCGATGAAGCCGATGGCGCATCGGAATACCGGCTACTAAGCATGCCACAGCTACCTTCGCCCGAAATTGAAACGATTTTGAAGAGCTACGGCGTCGAGCTCGCTACGGTAGCAGGTTGGGCCGAATTGTGTGAGGGATCGCCCCGCGTTGCGCATGTGATCGGTCAAAATCTTAGAGACCACCCGGACGATCCACTGAGAAGCGATGGAACTGCGCAAATCTGGGTTCGTTTTCTTGCCGCTGACGTGGATCGTGGTAGCGAAGAATATCGAAAACGCCACCTTGTGCTGTCAAGTTTGGCGCTCTTTAAGAAGTTTGGTTGGGGCCCATCGGTCCGGTCTGATGCGTTTCAGATTTACGATCTGATCATATCAAAACTTGATAGCGGAGTTTCAAAAGCCCAGTTTGGCCAGATCATTGAGCAAATGGTCTTGCGCAAAGTGCTTCAAGGCGACAATTTTCTATATATTACACCTCGCGCACTACACATTAGGCTTTGGATCGATTGGTGGAACCAGCATGGGGTATCGCTCGATATGATTGAGCTCATTCCCAAGTTGGCGCCGCAAGTGCGCCAGTGGTTTGGTGAGATGATCGAATATGCCGAGGCCACGTCGGTGGCAAAAAGTCTGGTCACGAGGTTACTTGGACCCGATGGACTCTACGCAGATGCGATGTGGTTGAACACAAGAGAAGGTGGCCGTTTTTTTTTCAATCTCTCCGTAGCTGACCCACCGGGGGCGCTTCGCACTCTTCAGCGAGTTATCGGATCGGCGGACCGCGATACGCTTCTGCAATTTGAGGCAGGCCGCCGGGATGTCATATGGGCGCTTGAGGGGCTCGCGCTTTCTGGCGAACTCTTTGGCCCCTCTGCCAAGATCCTGCTGAAGTTGGCAGAGGCTGAGAACGAGAGCTGGGCAAACAATGCTACTGGCGTCTTCGCTGGCTTGTTTTCATTATCCTATGGCGAGGCGGCGCCGACGAGCTTGGCGCCTGAGCACAGACTTCCGATTTTGACGGCGGCGTTGAGAGATAACGAGCGGCGCGCCAGAATAGCTCTGAAGGCATTCGATACCGCTCTTACAATGCAGTCACTTGGTCGCCTTGGAAATCAACCTTTCCGGTTCAAGGATCAAGTCTCCCGCTGGCAACCAAAGACATATGGCGAGCTATTTGATGCTATCCGACTATATTGGTGCGCGCTAAGGGATTCGCTAAAAACATTGCCGTTGGAGTTGCGGTTGTCCGGCATTCATATTCTTCTAGACCGGACTAGATCTCTTCTGCAGGTGGAAGCTATCCAAGACGAAATACTGAACACGATTCAGGAGATATCTATTCTTCCGGACGTCGACTCGCGTGAAATAATCTCGACCGTCGAAATGGTACTGAGTTATGACAAAACTGCGTTGCCCGAGGTTGTTATCTCGAAGCTCAGAGCCCTGCTTAGTAATCTTGTAGGAGACTCATTCCACTCTCGATTGCGTCGATATGCGGGCTTAGAACTCTTTGAAGATCAGTATGACCGAAACGGAAACCAAACTAACAGAATTGCATCCGATATTCGTCGGCTTGCTGAGGAGGCGCTCACATCTCCGGCCAGTCTGAGTGCTGAGTTGGGATGGCTAGTAACTGATGAGGCAAAAAACGGCTATCTTTTCGGCAAAGCGCTCGGTCAATTTGATACGCAACGACAGGCATGGTCAGATATTCTAGGCGCGTATTTTGCTGCAGGAGATAGAGCTCACGACTATTTTATCGGGGGCTACCTTACGGCTGTTTTCGAGCGCGAGCCCGAAAGTTGGGAGAGGATCATTATTGACCTCGCTGCCATAGATCAAAATTTGCAGCTCCTGCCCCGACTGGTCTGGCGCTCGGGAATGAGCGACGCGGTTGCGGGGCTTATTTCACGCCTCGTGCGGGATGGTAAGCTTGCACCTGAAAGCCTCGGTATCTTCAGCACAGGCCGAACCAGCGCGCCCCTTACCAATGAGAGGTTCGCCGAATGGCTAGATATTTTGGTCAGCATCGGTTCATTCCCGGCCAGTGCCGCGGCACTAAATTTGGCTTCAATGAGCATTCTCGGCGGTAGGACGCTTACATCAGAACAACTTGAGCGAGTTTTAATCCAGCCGCCGCTATTTAAAAATGAGCGCGCGCAATCAAACACTATGCTTTCGCATCACTGGCTTCAGATTTCTCGCACACTGATCGGCATTAAGCCGGAAGCTGAGCTCATCGTCTTACGTTGTGTGATCGAGAATATGGGTAATTCTGGAGCGGTGACGGCTTCACTTGGCCCCGACGGTGATAGGTATTTCGACGAGCTTGTATCTAGAAATCCTGCGGAGACTTGGCGTATTGTATCCGAATATATCGTTCCACCGATAGATATACGTGGGTTTACGATTACCCGTTGGTTGCGTGGTGGCATGGGATTCAATGGAAGTGATCCGGGCCCGATGCGGCATATTCCTCGTGAAGACGTTTGGTCATGGATTGAACTGGACCCGGAAGTTCGCGCCGCGTATGTGGCAAGTATGGCGCCCAAAGATTTCACCGTGGAGTCATGGAGTGGAAGTTTAGTCCGCGACATTCTGTGCGGCTTTGGCGACAGCGAAAAGGTTCAGAGCGCTGTCTTTGCAAATTTCTATACTGGTGGCTGGACTGGTCCTGCTAGCTCCCACTATGAGAGTCAGAAGCAGGTTCTAGAACAGATAAGGTTGAACGAGACACATCCAAATGCCCTGCGCTGGCTGAATGTTGCCATCGAGTCTAACGATCAAAACTTGGAGAATGCGAGAATTAGAGAAGAGGCGAGCGGTTACTGAATATTGGAAGGAGAGTGTATGCGAACGCCACGAAATGTCTTTGTTGTTGGCGCAGGAGCTAGCAAAGAGGCTGGTCTTCCGTCGGGTGCGGAACTGATTGACTTGATACGAGAGAAGTTGGGATTCCGGCAGCGTGCGGATGGCCAACTTATTCCAGAATCTGGTGATGCAGACATCCTAGACATTTTTCAACAAAGAGAATCAACATCAGAAGGCTTCAACAACTATTTGACTGCAGCTGCGCGCATCCGGGATGGATTGCTCTATTCAAAATCAATCGATAGTTTTTTGGATTTGCACCGCGATGATCCTTACATTCAATTGGCGGGAAAGTTGGCAATTGGGAAAGTCATCTTAGCCGAAGAGCAGGAAAGCAGGTTGTTTGTAAATAGAGATTCTTCGAAATTTGATGAATCTAGAGAGTTTAGGTCGAGCTGGTATTTTGAGTTGGCAAAAAATCTTGTCGATGGTGTTAAGAAGGCTGAAATTGAAAGGATATTTTCTAATATTGCATTCGTCGTTTTCAACTATGACCGCTGTCTCGAACATTTTCTGTTTAATGCGTTGCAGATGACTTACGGAATCGACAAGGGCCGCGCTGCAGAAGTCCTTAGTACTCTGAACATCGTTCATCCTTACGGCACTATAGGCGATCTGGAATGGCGGGATCCGGCCAAGGGAGTTCCGTTTGGCCATCCGGCAAACAGAGCCATCATGGAGCAGTTGTCCGGTCGAATTCGAACGTATAATGAGCAGGTTGCGGATCGAACGATACTGGAAGATGTCAAACGATTAGTCGCCAGCGCTGACACGATCGTTTTTCTCGGCTTCTCATATCACTCCGAGAATATGCAACTTTTATCCCCTTCGGTACCGGGCGCTCTGGAACGTGTCTTCGGCACGGCGAAGGGAATATCAGGTCCAGATATAGTAGTAGTGCAGGAGCAGATAAGGAAGTTGGCAGCCGGAAAACCGTTGCATCCGACGGGGCGCCCTAGAGATGCTGAGCAGGTATATTTGAGCGATTGTAGTTGCGGCCAATTTCTGCGAGATTTTTCTCGAAGTCTGTTTGTTTCTGGCCGTTGATCAGTGGCTACGTCGTTTCACTCTTAATTGGCAACAGCCTGCTTGCCGCCGACGAATGGGACACCTTCAACGCGGCGGAGGCGCGGGCATCCTTTTCATCGCCGTACTCGCCCGGATCGTCCGCCTGATCCCAGGAGCGGTCTGGGAGCGCGCCGACGAGATGCGGGGTATCCCTCCGGCCGGGGCCGTCTGGGCTGATTTTGTAAATGCGCGTAAGCCCATGCCTTATGTCATGCGCTACAGTCATCTCACCATTCACGATCTTGCCTGCTGACGACGTTGGTCGCCGACGGGAGTGGACGGACGCG
>JARLJJ010000576.1 GCA_031291275.1 Formivibrio sp. | reverse complement strand
CGGTCATTGCTGCAACTGCGAACAGCGCCAGCACTAAAGAGCTTGCGTTTACTCTCGACATGCGTTTTCCTCCTCTTTGCCGAGGTCGCCTAAAGGGGTAGACTGCGCGACCTAGCGCCGTCTTCGTGTTTGCAAGAATCGTGCAGAAGATGTGTACCGTACTTGCTTCGGATCAATTTTCTTAGAGGTAAGACGTTTGTTGACATATAGATAACTTATTTGCCGAGTCTGATGCCGAGATGCAAAGTTGTAAATAATTTTGACAATATAACCAAAGAATTGACATGTTCGGCTTAGTCAGCGAATGGCGGTTCTATCCGCCAGTGCAGGGGCGGCAAGGACCGCGATGTCTTGCTCAGTCCAAAGCTGTTCGAAGAACTGCGCCGCTATTGGCGAGGACTACGGCGCAAGCCGAAGGAGTGACTTTTTCCCGACAACCGCGGGGCCGACCCAACCTGGCTTTCGGTCTTCGCACAACTTTCCATTTCGACGGCGTAATCCTTACTGCGCACCAAAACTTATCGCCGAGATCCAAGTAGCTTGCATCTTCCCGCCTTGCGATCCTGACAAAAACAGCGTGTTGCGCGCCGCTACAAAGGGCCTTGCCTTCCAGCATGCTAAGTGCGTCGGTGATGGTGTGCAACGTTGGAACCCTGACCTGATGAGCGTGAAATAGCTTTGCCAGCCAGTTTCTGAATTCATTGCCAGTCGGTCGGCAAATCTCCCAGTGTGAATCGAGTTCTACGGCGGCATATGCATCACCGTGAGGCGTGTGAAAAAGTTCTGCAGTGGCTGCCACTCCCACTCGTCGAGATCCTTAGGCGCTGCTCGTACAGGGCTGTGAACCGGCTGTTTTGTACCGGCATTTACATCAAGCCACTGAAAGGCTCGCCGCACGGCTTCCTCGTCGATGAACTCGCTGAGATGCCTAAAGCCTGTAATGGATTCCCCGGCGCCAGTTACTTGTACGTGGCCCGCGTTTCATGAGCAGCCTGATCCATATTGGTCTTACCGCCCCAAAAAGCACGATATATACCTTGGACAAACTGGATCGTAACTTTGAGTGGAATAGCGTCGCGTGCAAGCGTGCCGTGCTGAGCCAAAAACGCCTTCCCTGAAACCCACAATGGAAACGGCCGGATCTCACCGATCCGGCCGTTCCACAAGGTGTGGGTTCAGATACAGGTAAATGCAAAGCCCCTTGCACTATTAGGTGCTCGAACGACCCCTCATTCCTCTGGTTGGCAGGACGAGTTACGGTAGCCCTGGCGTGCGTTTGAGACGCGGAAGTATCACAGGATTTATCGCCGGATCAGTAACCTTGATCGTACCGAAAGGCCGAATAGCTATTCTGGTTTGAAAAGCCTCTTGTCCTGGTAGGCCTTCTGGAGAATGAAGAAAGCCTGCTTCTTTTCACCTTGATTGGAGATCAGACCTTTGAGGTTATAACCATCCTGCATTCCGGGCAGCATCCGTCTTGGGGAACGAAAGTCCACCAGTATCCACGGGCTCATACCGCGCAGT
>JARLJJ010000575.1 GCA_031291275.1 Formivibrio sp. | reverse complement strand
GGTCAACCTGGGCCAGGGAGCGCGAAAGAAAGTCCGCCTGCTTCTGGTTGTTGCCCTCTAGCACCACCTTGTCGCCCGGCATCATCAGGGCTTCGAGCGCCGCGACGATGTGCTCGGTCGGCAACACCACACCATCGGCCAAGGCCCGCACCTGCTCGATGCGCCGCTGCTTCTCGGTGCGCCGCCGCGACCAGCGCGGATCGAGGTTTGTTGTAGTTGTCATGCTGACTCCACGGATTCGCTGTCGTGGAGTGACCTTAGGCGGATGAGGCGAGGGTATCAATCAAGCAACAAGTGGGATCATTACTCTTGGAGTAACGTTAATTCTCAAGCCGCGGGATAGGCATCCGAGAAGCGCTGCTTGACCACAGCTTCCATTTTCTCCGACTTTTCTATCAACTCCGCCAGCAACCGCTCATCTTCGTCCATATAGCCCTCGTATTCAGCCAAATTGCGGCGCTCATGTGCCAGACTGAAAATTCGGATACTCACCCTGTCCAGACCAAGGGTGTGAGACAGGCATTGAAAGACCAGATAGCGTCTATCCGAACGGTAACCTCTTAACCTCAAGGCTGTCAGAGCAAGGGCGTGAGCGGCGTTGTAGGCAAGATCAAAGCGACTGGAGTAAGCAAGCTCACCGATACCGGCATCTTTGAGCCGCTGGATGGCCGAGCGCAATAGCCCTTCACATTCACGGTGATCCGGGGGCTCGGCCTTGAGTCCTCGGATACGTACCAGATTGTCGAGGTTGTCATTCGTGACCATCCTTGGACTCCAATGGGTCATGCCCTATCAGATTGATTTTTTCCTGCTGCCCGATACGCAGGACGAAGCTGTTGCCACTCGTGCTTTTGCTGGCCCAGTCGTCCAGTGTCGACAAGGTAGGGTTGATCGGCCTGCCGATGCTTTCCTCCACCGGCATCAAATGCTCCATCAGCTCGCCGTAGCTCAAGTCGGAGCCAATCAGCATAAGGTCGACATCGCTGCCTGCATGCGCCCCGCCCTTGGCGATCGATCCATAAATGAATGCCCAGACCAATTGCTTGGCAAAGGGCTGCAACGCCAGACGAATCTGCTCGCCAATACCGAATGTCTTGCGGACGATGCCAAGCAGTTCGTTATAAATCGGTGAGTTCGGATTCGCCTGGTAGCGTGTCTGGTTGCCCTGACGTTTCATTGTAAGAATGCCCGCAGCCAGCAACCGCTCAAGCTCGCGCATTACGCCGCCTTTCCCTGAAGCTGCCCAACGCACGATTTCATTAGCATAAAAGCTTTGATCGGGCTTGCCATAGAGCAAACCCAATACCTTTTGTTGCGTGGCGCTGAACAATCCATTGCCCTGAGCGGAAATTGCCATGGCATCACCAAGCGGTCCCAAAAATGGAACGATAGGACCCAATTAGGGACCTGTAAAGTCACAATTACCCTTAGATGAATGAAGCCGATATGAAGATCAGCCCTGCCCGCTGACCAACCGCTCCAACCCCACCAAATCTGGCACCTTGACCACCTGCTCCCCCACTTGCACCGCCGCACGCTCAAGCGCCGCCAACGGGACGTCGACGTAGCTCAGCTGGGTATCGAGCTTGCACGAACGCGGTACACCCTGG
>JARLJJ010000574.1 GCA_031291275.1 Formivibrio sp. | reverse complement strand
TGTCAATTCATCAAGGACTCAATTCAGACTCGCCTTCAGCTTTTAGGGAAAAATACTTTCGTTGCTCCAAGTCTTATAATGATGAAGATCCGTTCTTGGAGGTTCAATTTACCTCATTCAGCCAACATGCCGGGGTTAATAATCTGTCTGGATTACCAGTGGCTGGCTACGATTGGTAATTTGTTTTCCAATTCAACCAGATGAAAGATCCAATCATTCACTCATGATTCTTCCGTCCGTATTGGACGCCTCACAACTTCTTACATTGGTTAGCACAGATCTAAGCTCTGAAATTCAGGATTCTGTTTGGAAATGAAAAATTGTCAAGAAGGCTTGACAATTGTCAATCATTGCCAACAATTCACGGCTAGCACCGACTGGGCCCAGCTGCGCCGGCGCCTTGATTGGGTTTGAAACAATGGGTTTGAAACATCGTGACAATGGGTTTGAAACATGGAGTACTAGTTTGAAACATCGTGTTTGAAACATTGGATTTGAAGCACCAAGCTTGCTGCAACGCTGAACCAGATGCCACCTTCTGTCGCACCGCAGGCTTAGGGTCGATAGCGCACGACAAGCTCCCTGCGCCGTTCTTGATGAATCCCGGCAGCGCCAGTATATCTTGAGTGATCCGGACGACGCCTGCACGACGACGTCGGCCTGAGCAGCGAGTCTCAGAGTCGACGTCCACTTGGATCAAACGTTCGACAAATGCTCGTCGCTGTCGATGCAGTGCCACTGCGCCAGCTGTGTGTTCGACTTGCGACCGAGGGGCCGGGACGAGGCCGCGAGTTGCTGTTCGACGCCGGCGCCGCTGATGTCGCCCGCCGGTCGCCGACGACGGAGATGCGCGCACTAGAGTACTCCAGCGGTTGTGTCCGACTCGGCATCGTTGGTCGGGCCGTGTCCAATGGCATGGCCACACGCGATCGACTCGTCATCGACGAAGTAGTCGGTAGTCGGGCTGGTCCGGATCCGTAGCCACCAGCGCGGCAGTAATGCCGAGAGTCGAACTGCTCGACGTGCAGCAACGATGTGTGGTCGACTCCCGTTGTCGCTGCAGAAAGTACCGTCTCATCACTTTGTGTCAACCGCGCTCGTGAAGCAAGAAGAGAAGAACCGATCTAACACCTTGATACATAGTAGGACTTTAGCATCAATTGATTGCGCTGGAATAACAATGGTTAGTTGGAACGCCGATGGTGTTGAATCCTCAAATGCAAATTATTTGGTCTCTCCTGAGAGGCTTGGTCTTCGGCTCGATCTGAACAAGCCAAGCAAGAAGACCGCAAGCGGAAGAGCCATGAACACGGCTCTGAGTAGGAGTGTTGCTTTTGTGACACGGCATTTGAAACCATGGTTTGAAACACCGAGTTTGAAACATCACTTTTGAAACACGACATTTGAAACACGGCGTTTGAAACATCGAGTTTGAAACACACCTCAAAGTTGTGCCAGCAACGTCACCCATATGC
>JARLJJ010000573.1 GCA_031291275.1 Formivibrio sp. | reverse complement strand
GCGTTCGTTCCTGAATGCGATGCAGGGGTTCGGATTGACGCCGGATGTGCATTTCCTTCGAGTCGGAAACTACCGAATCAGCGGCGGCGAGAAGGCAATGGCTGAACTGCTGGAGTTGAAGAATCGTCCGACTGCGATTGTTACTGTGAACGATCTTACGGCGATCGGTGCGCTGCGGATCATACGAAAACAAGGATTTGCAGTGCCGGGTGATTTTTCGATTGTCGGGTTCGACGACATTGAGCTGAGCGACATCGTGTATCCTCCTCTGACAACTCTGCGGCTACCCCGGCAGGAGCTAGCGCGGAAGTTTGTGGACGCGTTGGAGGCGTTTGTACCAGATCCACTTCGAGCAGGGAAGCAGTACAAGATCGGAACATCGCTGGTAGTGCGGAGTTCCACCGGGCTAGTGAAGAAGCGCAAGTGAATCAAGTTACGGATTAGATGACACAGGCGGGAACGTTTTATCTAAAAATGAAGTTCAATGCCGCGCACGCAATCAGGACAAGAATGGCGAGCGTCCAGGTAGAAGGAGAGATTCGCTTCTTTGCGCCGATCTGCGTGTGGTAGGTGATTCCTTGCAGTGCAACTTTGGACTTTGGCTGCGTAAATAGACTCACGAGCACCGTGACTGCCGCAGAAACCAGCCAACCGTAAATCGCTCCGTAGAAATTGCCAAGCATCTGGCTTCCATAAGTGATGGCTCCGTACCGAACCGCGATGCCGTGCGTGCAGGCTGCGACTACGCCGCACAGGAGGCCCCAGAATGCAGCGGTAGGTGTCGCCCAGAGAGTGAACATGCCGAGCAGGAACACAGCAAATAGCGGTGCATTGAACAGGGAAAAGACCAGTTGTAAGTAGTCCATCAGGTTGTTGTAGAAGAGGACGATATAGGCGGTTGCGACACTCAGACAGGCCGCGAGCGCAGTAAAAGCTCTGCCCATTCGGAGGTAGTGCGCATCACTTTCATGCGGTCTGATGTGGGCCTGATAAAGGTCGTGAGTCCAGAGAGTTGAAAAGGCGGTGATGTTCCCGGCTAGCCCAGACATGAGACTGGCCAGGAGCGCGGAGATTCCAAAACCAATCAGCGCATAGCCGTAGTAATGCTGTATCAGTAACGGGAGTGCCTGATCGAACTGCGGATGTCCACCGGATCTTTTAAGGTAGATTGCTGCACCCATGCCGGGGAAGATCAACAGCCAGGGAAATGCGAGTTTGAAGATTGCTGCCAGCAGCGGAGTCTTGATAGCACCATCAGAAGTTTTGGCGGTAAGCGCTCTCTGAATCAGTGTAAAATCCGTGCACCAATAGGCAAAACTCAGCACGAATCCTAGACCGAAGACAACGCCGAAGACGTCCATTGTCGCTGTTTTCGGATGGATCAGCGGTAGCGTTGTCCAGATATGCGTCATCGGCGATGGCAATTGCGCCATAATGCCGCAAATGCCGTGGAAGTCGCGGTAGACGGCGAATGCCATCGGCAAAAGGCCGCAGACGGTTAAACCCAATTGCAATATCTCGTTGTAGATTGTGGCCTTCAATCCACCGGCGAGTACGTAACACAACACAACGGAAGCGGTCACGAAGGCAACTGCAGTGAAGTTCCATCCAAAAAATAGATGCAGTACTGAGGAGATCGCATAGAGACTGATTCCTGCGACGAGGACCATCATGATGGTCAGGCAGAGGGCGCTGAGGATGTGAGTCGATCTGTTATAGCGAATTCGAATGAAATCGGGTACCGTCATTGCACCGCTGCATAGGTAGACCGGCATCATGAACAATGCAAGGAAAACCATGGCAGGGATCGCGCCAAGCCAGTAGAAATGCAGCGCGAGGGCACCATACTTGGCACTCGCGGCAACGATGCCGACAATCTCAAGGGCACCGCAGTTTGCCGCAAGGAACGCGAGTGCGGTAACCGCGGTCGGCAATGTGCCACGGGCGTGCAGGAACCTGGATGCGGTTTCGGAGTGGTTCCTCACTAGGTAGCCAACCGAAATCGCCGCAGCGAGATAGATAGCAATGAGCAGGAATGCGAGCGAGTTAGGCGGGGTTGGCTGCACCGTTCAAAAGCATATTACATTTGCAGTTCGACCGTCTCAGAAATAGATGACAGCTCATGGTTCTGCAAGTTTCTCAAACATGGAGAGTTGCTCTGGGGGATGCATACAGGAGAATGCCGTGCGAAAAGGCCCGCACTGTTTTGTAGAGGTGCACTTCCGAGGGTATTCACTACCGAGGAGTGTACGGCGCCGAAGGGGGCCTTGGCAGCCGTGAAAGATTCTTCTTGACAAATTTATATCGTCTGCGTAAACGTTAATGGCGGCATTTCTTTTTATCATTTAGGGGCTGGATGGTCGGTTTGAACTGTTCTCCCCACAGCGCTCAATTTCCGGACATACGTCAGCCCGGAAGCAGAAGTCCAACGTACGTTCATTTGATGCGAGCGGAAATAAGAACCGAGATATAGACGGAAGATGATTTGGTGCAATCGAAAATGTATACGTATTCGAAACACATAAACACCTTCCTCTCGATGGTCGAATATCGACCATCCATTTGCCGGTCAAAAACAAACTTTTGGAAATGAGGACTCTTGAGATGAAGATTATTCTGAGGCTGGTCGCATTCGCTTTTGTAATAGGGTTGCTATCTCTTCATGTAAATGCGCAAACATCCAGCGCGGCTATCACAGGGCACGTTGTCGATCAGAGCAATGCGGTTGTGCCCAATGCCGAGGTGAAACTCGTTAACCAGGCAACCGGCGTTGTTCTAACAACCCACACCAATTTCAGCGGCGATTTTATTTTTCCCAACATGCAGCCGGGGGCATTTACCGCGACCGTACAAGCCGCGGGCTTCAAAATG
>JARLJJ010000572.1 GCA_031291275.1 Formivibrio sp. | reverse complement strand
GGACGGGCAGGATATCTTGAATCTTTTCGAACTGCTTCTCGGTGATCTCCATTACCTACGATGATAACATCATAGTGTGAACAGGCCCTAGGTAATGCGTGATGTTTATACTCAAATATTCTGCAACCAATATCTACATTGTCATGATCCCAATTGCCTACAGTCCGCGATTATCGAATCGCCCGGAAGAATCGGGCGGATTTTGAGGAGCAGGCCGCTACAACCTGCGCTTTGAATTTGGCCCTGACATTTGCCACATGCAAGCCCTTGGAAACAATGGGCTGCGGTCGTGGGTCAAAACTTACCCTTTGTGAGACGGGACAATGGTGCGAAACATGAACGGTTGTAGGAACTTGCGTATCTCGACGCCGAGACTTTTTTCGGACCACTCCGCCTTGCCTGCATTGTGCCGCAGCACCCAGCCCGGCGCTGCTCCATGGCGATCCTTATACCAATTGAATAGCTCATCGTGTTTAATGAAGAACCAAGGTCGCCCTGGTATGACGCCAGCCGGTTCAGGGAACAGCAATTGCCCACGACGTTGCAGTCCTGACAAAGATATGCCGTAGTCAATGGGATCTGTTGCACCACTGTGTGAGACATGGCTCTAACGAACCTTCCCAGCGAGCGAACATCACTACACTTCATTCATGACTGCGGGCGGCGATTCAGTTCACTTGATGCGTTGTTCAGTCGACAGATTGCCAGGCAATCCCCTTGGGGCTAGTATGCCGGTCAGTCGTGCAACACGACGTTGACCAGTGAACTGTTAATTTGCATCCCGCTGCCGTTGTAGTCGATGTAGCCGAGATCGCGGAACCGATTGAGGAAGAAGCTGACACGGGATCTGGTGGTACCGATCATCTCCGACAGGGTCTCTTGGCTGATCTTGGCGATGACTGGAATCGGCTTCGAATCCTGGCCGAAGTTGGCCATCAGCATTAGCAACCGGGCAAGTCGCTTTTCGCTGGAATTAAACAAATGATCGACGAGATCAGCTTCCATGCGGATATTGCGGGAGAGCAGGTGTGCGAGGAATTGCTCGGCGAACACCGGCTCGCGATGGAGCAGATCCTGCATGACCGTCTTTTCAATGCGAAGGATGATGGTAGGTTCAATTGCGTATGCAGAGGAAATTCGAACTTTCTGGCCTGCCAGTGATGCTTCACCAAAGAAGCTGCCCGCCGGAAGATGAGAGATTACGGCTTCCTTGCCGTTCATCGATACGACGGTGAGCTTTATCTTGCCACTCTGGATGTAG
>JARLJJ010000571.1 GCA_031291275.1 Formivibrio sp. | reverse complement strand
CGTCATTCGCATGCAGGATCGACACCTCACCGCCCCGGTAGATGAGATCTCAGGAACCGTCGATTCTGTGTCGCCCGGCGGAATAATTAGGTGTCTCCATCCTTCCGGACCCAAAAAGCCTCGCGCGCCCGGGCCAGGCCGAAGCTCAAGCCACGATCCGGCCTCACTCTGGCAGCTTCTGCGATCCTGTCGCTGGCCCAAATGGGCGCTGTGTTTTGCTGGATGCCTTGCCACCCACTCCGGTGACGGGTGATGATTTCATGCTGAACATTGCTCTGGGGAAGTGGGGTAGTTCTGAGTGCAGGAAGAAAGGAATGCCGATCTGCCGGGCATGGATGCTCATGATCGAGATGCTCGCTGGAGCGTGCAGTTTTTTCCCCGGCCGGTTCTTCCGCTGCTGGAGGAACTATGGAGTCCTTCTGTCAGGGAAGATGGATTGAATGGACGCTGACATTCCGGATATTCTCCTGGCGCCGCCGGATCCGCCGCGGCCCCTGCCGGCCGCTGCTTCAAAAGCAGTCATTTTCCCGTTTTGGGACACAAATGGAAATAGTTTAAAAAAGGCCCAAAATCGCCTTCCGTTTTACTGGCCCAAAATCCTCGGAAAACAGGGGGAAACACGGGATTCCCTACGGAGCATTGGTACTTAACGCTCTAAGGTTCGCCGTTTGATCGCTTTGCCTCCCGCTCTAGTATGGGTAGTTGGGCCCAATGTGCAAGAATCCGTAAACCGGAATAGCAGGTTTCGATCGATTTTGCCCCCGGATACGGGTGACGATCATCTCCGACTCACGAACAACCCCTGCGCCCACCGACTGGCACAACCAACCTATCCCACTCGTATGCCGCACTCTAATCAAAGTGTTCGACCAACGTGAGGCCGCTCGATACCTGCTCCTGCACTGTGAAGAGAATGCGCTTCCCATCCGGTGTGAGAGTCAATCCAGCGAAGAGTGTTGGGTCGTGCTTCAGAGTATGAACAAATTGCACGCGGCCTGTTTCTGGTTCGATCCGTTGCAGGGTGAAGTGACCACCTTGCTCGAAAAGCGAATAGACATAGCCGCGGCCAACGGTCCAATAGTTCAGATGATCGCTGGGCGGTCCGTCAAAAACCTTTCGCTCCGGTCCGCCGGCGAGAGGGGATCGCCACAAGCCGGGCTGCGCGAAGTGAACAAAGTAGAGCCACTTTGCGTCTTCGCTCTCAAGAGCTTCAATGCCTCCCCCGGTGGTCACCTGCTGGGCTGTCCCGGAGCCATCTGAAGCTATCTTCCATATCTGCCACGAGCCGGAACGAATGGAGCCAAAGTATATCCACCGATCATCAGCTGACCAGCTTGGAACAATGTCGTTGTAGTCGCCATGGGTAATCGCCCTTGGCGTGCCGCCATTCGCATCAATGACATAAATGTGTGCGAAGGACTCGGCTCGCGCATCGAACGCAATATGACGTCCATCATGTGACCATGAGGGACTTCCCGCAGACGCACCACCGTTTGTGAGTTGTATAGGATTGCTTCCATCAATTCGCGCAGTCCAGATTTCTTGCAATCCTGAGCGCCAGGATTGAAATGCAATCTTGTCGCCAGCAGGGGAAACATGCGGTGCTGAATCCTGCTCACTCGAAGTAAGGATCTCCGATTCCGATTCAGGGTTTGTCCCATTGAGATCGGCGGCGAGAATGCTCCACGTTGCGGTGCCGTGCGCGTAGACAAGCCGGTTACCTTGCTTCGCGATCGACGGCGAGTAGGCGCTGTCGCCGCCGGCGGCCTCATGCGCAGGTGATCCTCCCTTCACGGAGACCCGCCAAAGAGAGATACTGCCGCTTCGATTTGACGAAAATACCACCTCTGAACCGTCAGATGCCCAAGTTAGACCCCAAATGAGTCTTGCATCGTTGGTAAGTCGCTGCGGGATTCCATTCGGCAATTTCATCACATATACGTCGTGGGCAGACCCGTCCGGCCCACGAACAAAAGCGAGCTCTGTGCCGTCTGGAGAAATTGCCGGCGACCAGTCGCCATCCCAGCCTTGCGGCGGAGATGTAAGCGAATGGACGCTACGCCCGTTGATTGTGAGTTCCACCAAAACACTCGGGGCTTGCGGGCTCACCTGCTGGGGAAAGATGAGGCTTTTTCCATCTGCGGTCCAGGTGATGCCGCCATATTCCCACACATTATTTATGGGGAATGTGTAGACCTCTTCTTCCGATCCACCGATCGCTGGAATGATCAGGACGCTGGCGCGCGTCTCATCGTGACGAATGAATGCAATCCAGCGACCGCCTGGGGACCAGGAGGGGCTCAAATCCTCGGCAGTACCCGAAGTAAGCCGAACCGGGGATTCAGAACCAAGCTCCTTCACATAAATATGACCGTTCCGTTCGCCAACCTTGCGCCGAACGAAAGCGACCGCGCCTCCATCTGGCGAGAAACTGGGCTGAACTTCGGAACCGGGATCGGTTGTAAAGGGCCGGCTGGTATATGCATCCGAACGGGATGCGCGATGATTGGACCGAACCGTCAATAGAGTCCAGGAAACGACTACGATCACCAACACAGATAGAACACAGATTGCAATCAAAGTCAGTTTTTGTGGACCGGACTTTGGGGTTGGCGGTGTTGGCGCTAGTGCGGTTGCGGCAACAACCAAATCATGGGGCTCTACAGGCACCGGGACCGGCACAGGGTTGGATGCCTCAGCGTGCCGGGCCTCCGGTGCAGGATTAGGAACTGGTCGAGTTGATGGTACCTGCGTGACCTCGCCAATGAGCCGGTATCCAACCTTGGGCACAGTTTGAATGATGCGAGGCTCTCGCGGATTATCCGAAAATGCGCGCCTGAGTTCGGAAATAGCCCGAATGAGAACATCGTCGCCAACAAAAACACCGGGCCACACGGCACTGATGAGCTGCTCACGGGTGACGACTTCGCCGGGCTCCACGGACAAGGCGACCAACACCTGCATCACCTTGGGCTCCAGGTGCAGTGTCTCACCGCCTCGCTCCATCGAGTTGATGCGGGGCCGGATCAACCAGTCCCCGATCCGGTAGTCTCCTAGCACAGATTCGTCCTTAAGTCTTGATTACAGAAGCGATTGGGCATCGTTTTCTTCAAGGTTTACGATGCAACTTCATTCTGCACAAAAGGTTAAGGACCCATGACAGCGCCGCTGCACGTACCGCGGCAATTATATATTCGTAAGCACTACTAGAACCACATCGCCTGTCTGTGGTCTGCGTCGCCTTGCGGGTGCTTCACCCCACCACGCACGGTTGCGGCCTCCAGTTCGATGGATTCTATCGAGAAGCCAGCATTGCCTGGGGCTCCATCGCTGGCCATGCCGCCCCACTGTTCATCGCTTGATGGCCGGCATGCAAAGCGATTGAGGAAGCCAGTTTCGAGCATCCAATCCGAGGCGTCAGATTAGAAGAACTGACGCCTGCGGCAGGTGTTCCGGCGAGATATGCGCACGTGACCAAGACAACGTAGCACTCTGGCAACTAGCTTGCGGCCTCGTTATGGCTTGACAGTTACCGCATCTCCACTATATTCGACCAGCCGGTCGAATTTGGCAGCCTCAATTGGTCCGGCGCCGTGGTTCTCTTTCACGACTACCAAATGAAACGAGCGGTCCCTTGCCATGCCATGAAATTCACCGACACGAGCACCGATCGTCAGTTTCCCGGTTTGGTCATCCCATCGAATTGGGATGATTGAATGCGCGCCCTTTTCGTAGTCATAGCTGTCTCCGGAATCTTCATAAAGATCGAAAGCACCATTCGCGCCTGGGTACACACGAATTTCGATTGCGGCACTCGGCTTTTCGCCGGCGTACTCAGTCTCAGGACCGAGGGGCACAATTGAGCCGGCTTTCACGTAGAGCGGTATGCGGTCGAGCGGTGCGGTGACTTCAATTCGCTGATCGCCTGTCGTTTTCTTTCCCGTCCAAAAGTCGTACCATGCGGCCGCCGGTGGAAGAAAGAGCGACCGGCTGCTGGCATCTTCAGCTGTCACCGGGCTAACCAGGATCGACGGCCCGAACATGAACTGATCGGCGATGTTCCAGACTTTCCGGTTTGTTCGCCAATCCATTACCAATGGACGCATGATCGTGCCATCCTCGTTCGTGACCTTCCATGCAAGCGAGTAGATATAGGGCATCAGGCGGTAGCGAAGCTTATCGTAGCTGACCAGTATCGGACTCACCGGACCATAGCTGAAGAGTTCGTTCTGGTCATTCGAGCGCAAGCCATGGGTTCTGAAGATTGGGCAAAAAGTCCCAAACTCAAACCAACGGACATACAATTTTTGATAGCTTGGATCATTTGTGTCCTTTGGTGTATTCGGCCATCCATAGCCGCCTATGTCTGTCGTCCAATATGGCATTCCGGAAAGGGCAAAGTTCAATCCAGCCGGTAACTGACGCTGAAGCGATAAGTAGGTACTGTACACATCGGCCGACCATACAAACGCTCCCACGCGCTGCATTCCGGCGAAACCCGATCGCGACAGTAACATGACCCGCTTTTGGTCTGTCGTTGCCCGCCAGTGCTGGTATATGCCGCTGGCGTGCATCAAGGGAAAGATATTGCTGTAGAGCGCGCCGTTTCCCATAGCAAGCTGGGTGTCGGACAAGACGGAGTCGCTGTGACCGTCTCTCATGCCCCGTTCGGGCTCCGATGCGTCCAGCCAAAAAGCATCCCAGCCCTGAGCAAGAACCTTACCAACGTGGTTTTTCCAGTAGAAATCCCTTGCAGCTGGATTGGTTGGATCGTAGTCGGTTGTCCCAGGAATAATGAAGCCGTCTGCCTTCATGTCCTTGAAGTTCTTTGTGTCCGTGTCGAATACTCCCCAGACGCTGACCATGGCATGCATATGCTCCGCATGCAACTTATCGAGCATTCCTGGCACGTCAGGATAGTCGCCAGGCTTGAAGGTCGGGTCACCCAAGTGATCTGCCCAGGTTGCATCTTGCACGATCCCATCCAGTGGCACATGTTGGCTGCGGTATTCATCCGCAACCTTAAGCAACTCTGCCTGGCTGGAGTAGCTGTTTTTGGATTGAATGAACCCGTAGGCCCATTCCCCAAACAGCGGCACATGTCCCGTCATCTGGCGATACTGATGGATGATCTGGTCCATCTCCGGGCCGTAGAGAAAATAGTAGTCGATGGCGTGTGCCGCGGATGCAGATAGCTTGACCTCCGTCACAAATCGATTGTCGAACTCCGACTTGGCGGCGGTGTTCCAAAGCAACCCGTAGCCCTTACTGGAAACCAGCAGAGGAATGGCGACATCCGTGTTCACCTGCGCTAATTCAATAGCGGTTCCACGATAGTTGAGCACACCATTCTGATGCTGCCCGAGTCCGTAGAACGCTTCATCTTCCCCAAGTGGGTAGAAAAGGTCGCTCACCGCATAGAGCGACTCTCCGTTTGCAGTTACAGGTTTAAAGCTCCGTGCGGCAAAAGGATACTCTTGTAATAGGCGATTATCCTGCTCATCCGTAAACCGCAAGCTGCCAGTCTCGAGCAGAATGCGAACCTTGATGCTTCCTGTATCCAGCGTTGCCGCCCAGGGAACTTCCTTGTCAAAATCCGTTGGTCCCTCTGGCCGCGACTTGGGCATCGACAAATTGAACTTCTGCGGCGTACACGGCTCAACTAGCCAAGGCTGCTCCGGTGTAGCATCGGCAGCAGAACCATCGGGGCTCGAAACAACATGAATGGAAGTAGGACCGCAGACTGTTAGCCGTAGACTGTCCGTGGCTGACTTGATAATCAGACTTCCATTCTCCTGCGTGACTGAGACAGACGATGCTGTAGTCTGACACAGCCCCAGTGGAACAACGAACCCCAAGGCAATCAGGCATAATGGCCAGATACCTGCGCGACGATTCAACAACATTTGCACTCCTTAGCGGCAATTAAGATTTGGCTGTGCTTTGCACTGCTCTTGCGTATTGGTGCCAATCCATCACAACCACTGGTTACTTGTTAAGAAAAGAGCGCCATCTGAACGATTCGAGTGCCGAACAGATGGCGCAAGGGCACTGACCGCATGCCAAGGATGAAAGAACTCAAGGAGTATTCTGGATTGACGTCTGACGGACGTCCCAATCCACGGACTAGACGCCGAGCGATGCTTGTCGATTCAATCGATAATTGGCCCTGTGATTTCAGTTGCACTACTCGCTCCGTCCAGGTATTTCGCCGTCAGTATGGTTTGACTTCCAGTGTCCGCATGAGCAGATGCTCTTTTTCCTGCCCTGTTTCCCGAAGCTGATCAACTAGCTGTTTTTGCGTATCTGCCCTTGGATCATTGGTTCGCAGATACAAGGTCAGTAGACGCTGGTTGCTGAGGTAATCGTCGGGGGCGAGTTGGATTGCATGATCCAATGTGCTCTCAGCGAGTGAATACTCCTTCTCATTGAGGTAAACCAAACCTAAGTCGGTGTACGCTTCGCTGACAGAGGGATCCGCTGCAATTGACTTCTTGAAGTGTTCAATTGCCTCCCCGAACTTCCTATCCTGCATCTCCATTCGCCCAAGGAAGAGGTGCGCCCCCGCCTGTGTCTCTTTCCGGTCTGCTATGGCCTGGAATTCTGCGCGGGCCTCGTCATAGCGGAAGCTATAGAAATACGCAACAGCCAGTGCTAATCTCGCGTGCGGGTCTACAGGACGCAATTCACGAAACTTCTGAAAGTGACCAATTGCTTCATCCATTTGGTTCGCTTGAACCAACGTGGCCCCGAGAGCATAGTTGTAGTACGCATTGTCCGGGCTTAGCCGAACCGCCTCTTCCAGAGACTTCTTTGCGTCCGGCAACAGATTCAGCTCTACACACACCATTCCAAAAAAGAAATGAACAGCAGCATCTTGTGGATCCAGTTCACGCGCATGCGCAAGGTATCCAAGCGTTCCTTCACGATCTCCCAGAAGATAGGCGACCCGAGCCAACTGAAACAAGAGGGGCCAAGATGACGGCGACGCTTGAAATGCTCGTTCCAGAATCCCTCGCGCATCGTTCAATCGGCCGCCGGCCTCATAGAGGCTAGCGAGTTCCTGCAGCGCCGCAGCAGATGCTAGTCCTCGCTGGTTGAGAGTCTCCAGAAAGTGGATCGGAAACTCGCCTTCGTGATGCTTGGCGAGCGCTGCCACAATGGGGACGGTGTCCTCCTCTACGAGATTCGTTTGAGCAAGTAATTGCTGGGATGTCGAGTCGGCGAGGCTGGACTGACCGATCGCCACATAATTTGCGCAACGGAGTGCCAGCGATTGTGGCCGCTGGCGGGTTTCGGAAGGCAACCGATCGAGATAACGCTGCGATGTAACGAAGGCTCCGAGCCGGTTTGATAGCCAGGCCGCCTGGTAATTTGCCTCGACGTAGGCGGGCTCGAATTCAAGAAGTTCCTTGTACACTTGCAATGCTTCCCCTTCCGCATGTTTATCGACAGCCGCATGTTCCTGATACAGCCGTCCCAAGTTCAAATAGGGACTTGTTAAACGAGGCGCCAATTGAATTGCTCGGCGAAAACTCGATTCTGCACTGCCGAAATCTTTGGCCTGTGCATGAATTACGCCGAGAAAGTTGTATAGCTGCCCATCGCCAGGTTGGGCCTTGAGTGCTTCCTCCACTTGATCTCTGGCTTCGTCAAGTTGACCCGATTGGATTAACTGCTGGATTTGACGCAGCCGCTTTGCTTCAGAGTCCGCTGCCGTTTGCGCGGGCGATTGTTGAATCGCTCGTGCAGGAAGAACGCGCAGGGCGCCGATTACGAGAAATGCACATATCCCCGCAAGTCGAAGCTTCTTGTTTAGGTTTGACAATGTTTGAACTCCTTCATCCGCAACCGACATGTTAAATGCGGTGAAGCCGACGCGATATGCCTCAATGCCCCTGCAGGAAACCGAGGCTCTGGGCCAAAGCTGCTCATTCGCGTTTCGAGCTTCGCAATGAAGCTGGATCACGTCGAGCAACTTCGGCCACAAAGACATTCAGGTCAGTTTGCCTAGAAGGTAAACCTGCCAGCCAGTTGGATGTTACGGGGCGGAGTTATACCCCCGTTCCATTGTCCAAACCCGCTGCTGCCGATATCTGTCGTGAACACGCTCGTCCCTGTCCCGAAATTGCTGCCGGATTGGAAGATGTGCCAGTTCCAGATGTTGAACACCTCGGCGCGCAACTCAAACCTGAATCGTTCAGTGATCGCCGTGTCCTTGTAGAGTGCCAGGTCTTCATTGTGATAAGGGAAAGCGCGCACATTGCTAATGCGGGACCCCTGACCGAGATAAAATCCGTTGAAGCTGCTGACCGGCTCAAAAGCGGCCACGTTGAAGAGCGGAAGCTTTGGATTGAAGCCGTGCGGAGACTGCGCGAAGGGATCGGCGCCCGGCAAGATGGCCGGGACGCATTGAGCATCGAATTGAGCTGGGACGTTGCAAGTGCTCGATCGGAATTCGAACGGAGGAGCGCCGTTGATGTGGAGTACTCCGCTTGTCTCCCAGCCGCCCAGGATGGAGTTTGCGAGCGACCCGGTGTTTAACCAGCGTTTACCTGAGCCAAATGGAAGATGGTAGACATACGCGGCTGTGAGCGTCTGCTTGACATCCGAAGTCGCAAGACCCCAGTTACGCCAACGTTGATATGGAGAGAACAAGCCTCCGTATTCGTTGCCCGGTTGGGTACTGTCAACATTGCTGAGCAATTTGGAGAAGGTATAGGAGGCGAGCACATAGCCGTTTGCTGTTGCGCGCTTCTCCGCTTTGACCTGCAGGGAGTGATATTCGGAGATTCCTTTGTTCTCGTTTACCGCATGAATGTCGCCGCAGTATTGGGGGAACGGGACAAGCGCTTGCGCGACGGTTGAACCGCAAGAGCTCTGGCTGGCCCACCCTGCATACGGTGCCGCAAAACCATCCTTCGAAGTGTCGTTTGGCCCGAACGTGTCGTTGAGTGTTGAACCCATGGAAAGCAACCCTGGGTTCAGGACATTGGGTGAGGCCACGTAAGAGTAGAGGTGGGTACCCTTGTTCCCGGTGTATCCGGCGCTCGCGAAAAAGCTACTCGTAATTTGGTGTTCGACCACCAAGTCCCACTGTTGGCTGTAAGGAGTGTGGTCGCTGTCGATGGGGCGATAGAGCGGTCCCGACTGACCGTTCAAATAGCCGCTGTCGATGAACGGAGGAGTCTTGAAGTTCTGAGGGAGCCCCTGGCTAAGGACGGTCGCAGCTTGCAGACCACCGAGTGTGCTTGAGAAGGACGGGTTGGCGTCAAAACCATTGGTCGAAACGCCCATCCCCCATCCGGGATACTTCGCATCGCTGTAGAAGATGCCATAGCCGCCGCGCACAACGGTCTTGGCATCAACCGAATAAGCGAAGCCCACGCGGGGAGCGAAGTCAGTGAGCACCACTGTTTCAGGATAACGGGCACCATAGCTTGCGTTGCCCCATTGCTTACCGGCAAACGCCAGCCTTCCGGGAAGATTGCCTGCTTCCGTGTTGAGCCCCGTGGGATCAAAGAATGACATGCGGTTATGTTTTTCTTCCGATGGTGGATGGAGGTCCCAGCGCACTCCGTACGAGAGAGAAAGCTTCGGTGTGGCCTTCCAGGTATCTCCCGCATGCAAAACCGCTACATATTGCCGGGGATTGTAGACGCCTCCTTCTCCGTAAACTGTCTCGTTGGTAGAGTCAACCTGACCCAAGAGAAACGAAGCTATCGGACTTCCGCTTGCTGAGCCAGCGACACCTGTTTCTCCGCTGGCAAAGCTGAATGCTCCGCCCGGTGTACCGCCGCCGCTCTCATTCACCGCAATCCGCCGATACTCTCCTCCGAACTTGAATACATGAGATTTGAAGCTCCATTCCACCGTGTCATTCCAAATGTTGATATTGCTCCACCCGGTTGAACCGTTGGAGCCGTCAAATGGCGTAAATCCATTGCTGAAGTTCATTCTGGCGGTGTACTTCGGATAGGGCACACTCGGTATTTGGGGGAAAGATGAGGCATACTGCTGGTTTGGGAAAACTTCGGTATTGTTGCCGGCGCGGGTGAGGCCGTAGGCAACGTGATTGAGCAGCGTCGGCCCAAAGATGTGGTCCTCGTTCAACCGGACCATTGTATTCACACACTGACCATCGCAGGCCACTTCCGTAGATAGCTGAGCCGGCAACAGGGTTGATACTCCGCCCACGTAGCTCATCCGATAGTAAGAGGCGCTGAAGTGATCCTTTTCGCCATAGTACTCATCGACACGAGAATCGAATGTGTCTCTGTTGGAATAGATGGTCGAAGGGGGATGCGGAGCAGCGTAGTTATTCAACGGCCCCGACGAAGTGGGTGTTGGCAGGTATTGGAACCACTTGAGCGCCAGCGAGTTTTGTATCCGCGGATCGGTCGGGCAAATTACGTTTGGAGTACTTCCGTTGCAGCCCATGAACTGCTGGCGAACGACCTTCCCATTCACAATAGTGGTGCTTGCAGGGTCGTAAATCGGGATCAGATTTCCGTTCGAATCCGTCCAATCAGAGAAGTCGCCAGCTCTCTCCTTGATGGAGGGGATTGAGACTACCGGGCGGGTCGGGTTTCCTGCCGAGCGGTATCCCTCCCAAATCGCGAAGAAGAATGGCTTGCTCATTGCGGTCTGGATCATCGGAATCTTCACAGGGCCACCAATCGACGCACCGAACTCATTTTCAATATCGGGTGGGCGTACCCCGTTGGCCCCATACTGGGCGGCATTCAGCACGGTGTTGCGGAGGTAGTCAAACGCAACTCCATGAAATTGGTCCGTCCCCGACTTCGTCTCAAGTATGATGCTGGCGGCGGCGCTGTTTCCATATTCCGGCGCGTAGTTTCCGGTAAGAACGTTGATCTCGCGGATCATGTCCGGGCTCTGGGGAAAGTCGGTGCTGAGATTGAACATGCCACTGCCACCTGTGGCATAAGCAATACCCACTCCGTCCAGAATTGTCTCCTGCTCGAACGCCAGGCCGCCGTTCATATGTGCGGACGTGGGGGTATTGGTCGGCGAGGATACGCCCGGGATCAGCGTCACAAGGCCACTCATGTTGCGTGGCCCACCGGCAACGATCAGCGGCAAATTGGCCAGGGTGCTCGGAGGAATTCCCGTCTCCAATTGCGCGCTCTCCTGGTTTATTTGAGAAGCATCGCCATTCACGCTTACCGTCTGGGATGCGGCTCCCAGGCTCAAGGCGAAGTCGATCTTGGCATCCTGGGCGACTGCCAGTTCTACGCCATCGCGTACTACAGCTTCAAAGCCCTTGGCCGTCAATTTGAGTTTGTAGTTTCCAGGCTGTAAGAGTGGAAGCACGTAGTAGCCATCACTGTTCGATACAGTCTGGCGACTGACCCCGGTGTCTTTGTTCAGGATTTCCACGGTGGCATTCGGTATGACGGAGCCGGAAGGGTCCGTGATTTGGCCTGATACCTGAGCTGCCTGGTTTTGGGCGTGGACGACCATGGCTGATAGAAAACCGGCCATCAGGCACCCCATCAGAAATCTCATTACGAATCTCTTCGCTGTGAACGGGAACAACTTCATTGCGGATCCTCCAGAGTTTCAGCCTTTTTCAAGGCAAACATTCCAAGTCGTTGCGATTCGATTTTCAGAATGCCGGTCCACACTAGATCGAACACCAAACGACTGTCTCGTGGGTTTCCCGATTTGTTCCCGAGGCTTTCCAGACAACCTCCTGAGGTTTTTACGATGGAGATAAAGCATTTATAATCAACATCAACTGTGCTCTTTCTAACCCCGCGAGCCGATTCCGCAGGGCTGCCTGGATACCCCAGCGGGTGCGGAACGCGGCCTTTTGCAGCAGTTGCAAGGCGAATGGTCCACCAGGATTTGGTCACCGTTGGCAATCGAAGGGCTCCTGGGTCATTGGGGAACCACCATTTTCCGCCCTTGTGCTACTGTTTCCCGGGCGCTGAGAGAAGTTGGTAGGCTCCGTTATGCCGCCTTCGCCACGTGTTGCAAATGCTTCCCTATCGTTGTTCTTGCGTTGTCCAGATTTCGCACAGACATCCCAATCCGGCGGGGAGAATTTCACGGCCAGCATCGTAAATCCGTAAGACTGCCCCAATGGAAAAGCCCCACCGGCAATGCACCTTGGTGGGAGCTCTCTGCGTGCGATGGGCACCTGAGAAGGTACAGTTCAAGGGGTCCGCGAGCCTTACATTCTCACTCATAAAAGGCCTGCGCCTTACTATCCAGTCTTACTATCCAACCATGAGAAATCTGACCAAAACGGGGCTTTTTTGATGATTTTGTGAAAATCTGCCATTCTGATCTTGCTTGATTAAGTTCTTTATTTTAAGGTGCATATGCGGTTCTATAGGAGTTGAATGGATTTTGATGACATGAATCTCACGTCCTAACCCCTAGACGATAGCGCCACACTTGCGAGGGGCGGCCGGTTACGGCCACTTCTCTACTCTAACAAAAACCAGGGTTAATGCCAAAGATTGGCCATTTGGACCAAGGCCGCGAAAGGCAGATTCTT
>JARLJJ010000570.1 GCA_031291275.1 Formivibrio sp. | reverse complement strand
CCTGCAAGCGGCTTTTCCGCCAAAGCCTTGTCAATAGCCGCACGCAGCGGCTGCGCGTCGCCTTGAAAATAGGCGCGATACACGGCTTCCGAACCGACGAGATTCCGCAGGCCGTGTGCTTGGGCGCGTTCCGCCGGGTAGCCTGTCAAATCTTCCGGTTGCGGTTCTTGCCCGAGAACTTCAATCGCTAAATCTTGTGTCATACCCTCGTAGAGTTTGTCGCCCAACACACGTTTGGCATCCGGCGATGCCAGTTGGTGCAGCCTTTCATGCAAAACGACCTCTGGAACATTCGTCATTTCAGCAACGGAAATGTGCGCTGGTGAATCTGGCTTGGTGAAACCAGCCAAGCCGTTGGGCGCTTTGCGACCTGTTTCTTCGCGATAAGATTTGCGAAGCTCGCGTTCGCCTTCGAACTTGCTCGGCAAGTCGGGCAATGCCTTCCGCCGTTCAGGGGAAACGAATTTTCCGAATCGCTCACCAATAGCGCCGCCGGCCGCCTTGTCCACATCGGCAAAGTAAGTCCGCAACGCAGCAGTTTCGCGCGGGGCTTGAAGTTTCATCTTTTCTGGTTGATTGGCGTGCATGATGATTTTGCGATTAAGAACCTGCCGAGTGGTCGCGGAGTGTCGCGAGATTGCGCCGCATCCGCTCCACAGTTTCCGCGTCCCAACGATTCAACGCGGCGATATTCATCAAGAAGCAGTAGGCACAATTTTGTTTATTCACCGGTGAAAGACTCTTAGCGGCTGTCATGCCAAAGTCCCACAATCCATGCCACCCGTTCTCCAACGCCTTCGTAAACCCCAGTTCCCAGCCACCTTGAGCAAGCTTTTGCAAAACCGCTTCACGCATGGAACAAGTTCCGGGCAAACAACCAGCGCATGGCGGGATGTTACCGGAAGTAGCAGTTTCGTTTTTCCGAGGTAACACATGCGCGACTGATGGAATTTCCGCCAAGTGTTGGCGCATGTGGGCGACGACAGCATCCTTTGTTAGTGTCGGGCTTTGAGTGCGTTCAAAGTGAGGAACTCGGATATGGAAAGCTGTCTCACGGCCTTCGCTGTAAGCGATGGCCTCCCCATTCGGCACAGTGGCAAGGAATTTTTCCTGCGCTGCATCGAGGTTCATCGTTCCACCGAGCAAACGGCGGTCGTCATTTGCGCCCAGCCGGTGAACGATTTTAACGGTCGTATTCTTGATAACATCAGGCGCTAGTTTCGCCGGAATTTGTTCGGCGACGATAATTCCCTCTCCAAATGCACGCAACTCCGCGAGCAGATGGCAAAAGGTTTCGACGGCTTTGCCGCGAGGGTTGGCGACTTCCGAGGCGATGTGCGACGGCATGGCTGTCAAAAGCCGATGCGCTTCCTCAATCAGTAATAGATGCCGCAGTTTCCCATCAGTTGTTCCCTGGCGCTGGCGGTATTGTGCGAGACGCATCAGCACTGCTCCGAGGAGGAAAGCTTTCTCTTCCTCATTGCCGATGGCGGACATTTCCAAAACCGTGGGTTTGGAGAGCAGGTAATCAAATGATATTGAATGGCCGGAGTTCAACATCAGCCCTTTTGCACCGAGTGAAAGACTGGAAAGCCGTGTGATCAAACCGGCACGAATTGTCGAGGAAATCTCTTCGTTGTAACCGAGTTCGTTTACCAGCCCCGGAATAATCGCCAGCAAATCGCGGAGCGTTGGTTGTGCGGGCGAATTATCTGAATCTCCGTTAATCCCGGTTGCCAAGTCCCAGCCGAAATTCGTGTAGAGTCGATGAACAACAAGATTCAAAACTTCCGGCATCGGCGACACCCAGGCAAACGCGGAGTTGAACAGCGCGATCAAAGTATCAATGTGCGTCTGGACATGAACGCCCGGCAAAACTTCCATCGGATTCAATCGAAATGGAACACCCGTTTCGTCTCCAAGAGTGAACACGCGCACATCCTCGCCGATGGACGATTTGATCATCGTGCGATATTCGGATTTGATTGCTGGTTCAAGCACGAGCCAGGGAATCTTGTGGTCGTGCCAAAACTGATAAAGGAGAGATTTACAAGTATTGGTTTTACCCGAACCTGAAATACCGGCCACTAACGTATGGCGTGCAAAATCGTTGTCTGGAACAGAAAACCAGTTGCCGGTTCGCTGTCCATCTTTAAGGACAACACCCACATCCACGACATTGCCTGACCGATGCGAGGCCGGCGACACGCCAAAGGATACGCGATGGCGCACTTCGTATCCCGGCATCTCCTCTTTCGGGAGACAAGTCAGCACCGTGACTTCTTTGGAATTCAGCCGAGTGAAGGTCGGCTCAATTTGATTCTGATGGCAACGCTCGCAAACATTGATTCGAATGGGTTGCGGTTGATTACGAGAACCAGCAAAGGCGCTTTGAAGCGCACGACTACCCTCAACGAGATCATTGCCGCTCGTCGTGTGTAAATACGCTCCCACATCCCACATGCCGATGTTTCGGCCCGCGAGATGATTCTCACGGGCAATTCGAAGCAGTTCCAAATAATGTTGTGCTCTCGGATTGTTTCCTTCTTCCACCGAACCTTTCCGCATAAACGCAGACCGTGTTTCGCGTTCCTCCGTAGCAATATCGTTTAATGACTGATCCACTTGCGAAATATTCACGGGTCGCGCAATCACTAGGTATGCAAAAGCGCGTCCACGCAATGCGCTCAAGATGCGTTCTAATCTCCCGCCTTCGACATGAGCAACACGCTGCGAATCGCCTTCAGCGTTTCCGACAAATGGATTTCCTGTTAGAGCGACTGCGAAGGGCATGTTTTCCAATTGAGAGCAGATGTTTTGCGAAGGATTCGTTTCTACCAGTTCGCATCCAGGAAATGCTCCACGAATCGCCGCGTTCCAAGAAGTCGAGTGATTGACCATACCGGGAAGCACGAAGTAAATCGAAACACGATTCGGTTCGCCAATTACGAGAAATCCCCACGGCAACTGCGCGACGTAAAGGCCGGAGCAAAACGCTTCGTGAGCTGCCTCCAAAGTCTGACCGCCTGATTGGCATATTCATTTACCTTGAGTTTGGCATCAGACGTTTCATCACGGCGCAGGATTGGCAGACACGGTATTTTCGCTTTTTAGCTCGACCGGCGTAGGCTGTTCGAGGAACAAAAAGTCCGTTCCTTTCGGGGACGGCAT
>JARLJJ010000569.1 GCA_031291275.1 Formivibrio sp. | reverse complement strand
CCAGGATCGCGCAAGTCAAACTCCACCAAGTAGCCTCGCAGCTGCACTCACACAACACTACAGCTTGACACAAACCGCAATACGAATTTTGAATGCCTCAGCGCTACTGCCGTGCAAATTCAGGGAAATCGAAAGGGTTGGGCCCGGGTAACACTTTCATACCTTGCTGTCGTGGTGCATGGAGGGGTTGATGTTGATGATGCGCTCACTGTTGATCAAGCGCCCGTACACCGTGGCGTTGGTGACATGATTGGGGTACTGTTGGAGGAGTAGGGAGGGATACGTAACCACGAACCTGTTGATGCCGTAGGATGCGGTTAGGGCACAGCCGTCACACAGCCTGTGGCACAACCAAACACACGCACGCCGGCACACACAAGCATAACACATATCGACTTGTGTGTGCATTTCACGTCAACTGCACATCCACAAGACGGGGAAAGAATATAATCTAAAATGCTGATGATCAGCCGCGCACGCGCACGAACAGACGGACGCACGGATAAACATTAACAGCGAGATGTGCACCTCACCTTCTCTTGAAACGCGCGTGCTCAGGTGGGCGATGATTCTCAGGGTACTTTATTGTAAGCCCCCCATCAGCCTGAATGAAAATCCCAAAGTCATGCATGGCCGGTAATTTCCTGCGGTCAGGAGACGCATTTCAAGACAATCGCATCATGAGAGAAACTCGAGAGATACGCCAAACATCGTGCAATCCGCTCTTCACTTGACCGACCCTGACGACACGCGAATGTCACAGTCACGACGTGTGTTCGAGGTTTTCCACGCAGACAATAACAATTGGAGTGTTGCGCACTCAAAAGCAAATACTGACTGCTCTGGGTAAAACACATGCCGCGCATACGGTACCGATGGAGAAGAGGCTGGCATGACCGGCCGTGACCGTAGTACAGGTTGGGGAGTTCACCAAGAATGTTCTCGATCTCTTGCACATACGCTGTGTGCCTTAACGCTGGCAGCTCCACACATGCAGAGGCAGTAACATCCTGCATGCGCACATCTCGATACCAAAATGTTCATAACGCTGGCACACACTGAGACGGAGTCATACCTGCACGGCGATGATGTAGTGCCCCGTCGAGCTGTCGGGCACAAACGAGGCGGTGAACACCGACCTGCGGTCCTGACGGGTCATGCGCCTCACAGGCAGCTGCCGCACTATCGCAAAGCATGCTGTCGTATCGGACGCGATATTGGATTTGGAGCAACGCGTGCCCTGCTTGTTGTGGTAGGTGATGAGGAACACCTCTGGGCTGATGCTGGAAGTGAAAGGATCCTGCCGACTCTGTATCATGACATGCGCGATTCGACACTCCTGCAGTGCGGACACCTCAATGCTGGCGTTGGCGTGACCGGGAAGGGAGAGGACGGTGCGGCTCAGTGAGGTCAAGGGAT
>JARLJJ010000568.1 GCA_031291275.1 Formivibrio sp. | reverse complement strand
TGCCGAGCTATCCAATGCCGAAGACTACTGCGACTTCTTTGGTATCGATTACGACCAAGCCGTGCTGTCCAGCAAGCGCCTGGCAGTGTTGCAACGTTTTCACGACCTGCTGCCGCGCAACTGGGGGACGCTGGAATTCGCCGAATTACGTGCCATGTTCGCCCTGGCGTATTCCTCGATGATCGATTCCACTGCACGCGAAGAAAAGCTCTTCAAAATTTTCAAGCCGCTGGTGATTGGTATTCCGCTGTCCTCGATTGGTGGGCGACGCAAGGAGAGCGCATGCTAGAGAGCGAATTCAAACAGGGCGATGTCGTACGCGTGCTGCGCCCGATTCGCAATGATGGCACCTATCCCGGCAAGCCGCGCGGCGAGTTGCTGATCAATCGCGGCAGTATCGGCGTGGTCCAAGATATTGGTTCTTTTCTGCAGGATCAGGTGATCTACGCGGTGCGCTTTATGGCAGAAGACCGGCTGGTGGGTTGCCGCGAACAGGAAGTGCAGGCCGCCGATGCGCCGTGGATTCCGAACCGGTTTGACAACCATGACCGCGTGCGTGCCGCACGTACCTTTGCAGTGAATGGCGAAATTCGCGCCAAGAGCGGCGAGGTGGGCGAGGTGCTGCGCGTGCTCAACGCCGCCGAGCCGGTGCAGTACGAAGTGATTTTTGGCGACCGTATTTTGCTGGTACCCGAAACCGCATTGAACGAGATGTAACCATGACGAACACGCTGCCTTATCTGGAGTTTCAGACTGCCATTGCCCGGCATCAACAGCCGCTTTCGCAACTGCCCGAAGAAGCGCAGTCGGAAATTCGCCGCGATGCCTCGCGCCAATGGAAGCTGGAAGAGCGCATCCTGAAATCGCCGGAAGCCCTGCGTTGTCCGGCGGACCCGGCCTGTGTGGCGCAAGCGCTGGAAACCATCCGCGCCCGTTACGCCGATCGCGGCAGTTATCTGGCCGACCTTGCCGCCAACGGTCTGGATGAAGCGCTGTTGACCGAAGCCCTGGCACGCGAACTGCGCGTTGAAGCCGTGCTGGCGCTGGTGACGAGCAGCGTACCGAAAGTGACCGCGCAGGATGCCGAGATTTTCTACTGGCAACATCGCGCTCGGTTTGAAATCAGCGAAGCCCGTCAGACGCGCCATATCCTGATTACCATCAATGAAGACCTGGCCAGCAATCGCCGCGCCGAAGCCTTGGCACGCATCAACGCCGTTGCCGCCATATTGGCTGCTGATCTGTCCGCGTTTGCCGATCAAGCCATGCGCCATTCCGAATGCCCGACCGCGATGAGCGGGGGAGAACTGGGCTGGGTAACCCGCGGACAGCTTTATCCGGAACTCGATGCCGTCTTGTGCGAAATGCACGCCGGGCAGCTCAGCGCCGCCGTCGAATCGCCACTCGGTTTTCACCTGCTCTATTGCGAAGCCGTGCGCGAAGCAAGCTTCCACGACTTTGCCGAGGTGGCCGACAAACTGGTTGAATCATTGCAAAAACGCCGCGACAAACAGGCGCATACCGAGTGGTTGAAGGCGCTGAAGCCTGCCTGAATAAGGTTGGGGTCGTTACCTCCTGCCGTACCCCAAGGGTATCTTCTTCGGAGCAAAGGCTGGGGTTCAGGATGCGGGGCAGTACTGGAGCTGCATTTCCGTTGGCTACCTTCGCCCAAATGATGGCAACTTCAATTCTTGCCTGTCATTGCCCCTCGGGCTGTGGCAACTCTGCAAAGAGTCGTTCTAAGCCGAGATTGCGGAGCTTCTTTACGTTTCTTGCACCGACAAAAAACACCAGAAAGATAAAAAATCCTGCCTTTACCGCAGGTAAATTGGAAACAGAGATAAAAATGCAGCGAAGTACACCAACTACAGGATGGCAGTCTTGCGAACTGCCATCCTGTATTCCAGCATTTCAAGCATGGGCGAGGTCAAATCAATCCTCATCCAGCCTCGCATCGATACTCAAAAGTCAGTACGAATACCTGTGGAGATGCTGGTAATTTTGGCACCGGCCACAGAATTGGAAACGGTGTTTGAACCAGCAACAAGGTTCGCACCGTTTTTAACATAGCTAACACCGCCGATGATGGAGGTTTGTTTGCTCAGCATGTACTGGTAGCCTAAGTTAATGGACTTAGAGCCGGTATCAGTATCAATTGCAGCGCCTTTGGTGTCTTTCAACAGGCCGGCGGCCAAGCCAACCTGCAATTTACCAATAGTGTACAGAGCGCCGAGGGCAAAACCATCTTGCTTAATTGTGTTTGCACCAGAAGCGTATGACTTCTCGCTGTGATCCCAAGCAAGGCCAAGATTCAGACCACTGATTGGCTTCAAATTGGCACCGGCAATGTAGTAATTAAGTGCATCGCCGTGATGAGTAGACGTGCTGGTCAAATTAACACCAGTGCCAGCAAAAACGTCATTGACGTGTTTGTAGCCTGCGCCAATATCGAACAGCTTGCTGTTGTAGAAGGCAGTTGTAGAGTAAGCAGAGGTGTTGGTGCCAGCTGTAAGGTCCTTGCTACCAAAATCATACTGGGCTTTGACAACAAAACCATTCAAGGATGGCGAAGTGTAAGTGAGCAAATTGTTTGCGCGCGCGTTATAACGACGAATTTCAAGGAACTGGGTACCGCTAGTTTCTTCAATATTTGCCACGCCCAAATAAAAATCACCACAGGTGTCATCAATAATATCGTCAAAACGACCCGCTCTAAATTGACCGAAATCGCCCTTTACCGCGATCCAGTCGTAGCGGTTACCCCAGCCGACCGAGGAATTGTTAGTGCCATCAATACTGCTGGAACCAAAGCGAATGCGGTTTTCCACCATCCACGAAACATTCAGGCCGTTGTCGAGCTTATCGGTACCTTTGAAACCAAGGCGGGAATTGTCATCTGCCAGGCGAATGTGAGAGAAATCACCTTGACCAGTGGGCGTTGCAATATTGTCGTACTGAACAACACTACGAGCCGAGCCATAAATTGTTACATCTGCCATAACCACAGGAGCAACAAACAGGGAAGCGATCATTCCTGCCATAATCTTATTCATACTAACCATCCTCTAAAGGTTAAAAAAATACACGGATTATTGCTTTTTTTTGACAAGCAATTACTTGGCCTGTTACTGCGCCTGATAAACCATTACTACTATTAAAATCCACTATTAATTAAGCAATGTTATGGCATTTATTCGGGAGGAAGCACCAATGGTTTCATCGCTATAAAATCCATGTTGCAATGCTGCACACAAAATTATCTCGTCACTTAAATAATTTGTGCGCTAATGTATTCGTTACATTTAATTGTAAATGTCATCCCCGATTCGCCGCAGGTAATATCGAGCTGTACCGTCGTGTACTCATCAAGTATATTTCCGGGATTGATATTAAATTAGCTAATTTTCTGACTTGGCATTTTCATGGAATCCGGTGGATTATTACTTCATGCCTGGAAATGTGATCAGGTTATATTCGAAATAAACTTTCCTTTTTTAGTCCGGAAGATATTTGCATTTTTATCGCTACCTTCGATGAATTTTAAAAAAATATTTAAAATACGGTACCTGGTACGGATGATGGTCCAGGTGCAATTAATGTCATTTTATCTGTGGCAATACTGACCAATAGCGATATCAATATACATTGGATGTGAACATTTTGTTCATTGCCTTTTGCTTTGCTCCGATAACGATAAATTACGGCATCCTCCTGTGTGTGGCCTTCAATAAAATGCCAAATTAACTTGCATCTTGGCAAACCGTTAATAAGTCAAATTTTTTTAAAAATACTCATGGAACTTATTAGGAAAAATACATCGGACATTCACCATTACAATTAGGAATGGAGAGTCATTGAATAATCTATAGCCGGCCGGTGAAAAACCAAACTCCACCTTCGGTTTTTCTCTTCTGAATTTCAAAAAACTGTTTTCTCTTCTCTTTTCGTCCAAATTTTCATCAAATCGGCCGGTTGCTAGCCATCTTCAGGGCCTTTGCCGCAATTTTGCGGAATCCATGTAAGCAATAAGCATTGCGCATTGTGCCGAACATTGCCTGTGGCGATCCGGGTTATGACCAGACCGAATTCCTGTGAGATGCCCTCAAGGACTAACCCAGGCTTCACGGGTTGGCGAATACCCCGGTAGCTTGTAAGGGCTGACGATTTTCATATCCCCAGCAAAGCCGCCGAGGAACTCCGGCCGTTGGGGGCTGCTTGGGGGTGTCCAACAGGAATCCCTTCGGTCAAAGGTGTTTGTCGAAACAAACATCCCTTTCTGCCCGCTGTGCGGCGATGATCGGCTTTGCCGATTGAGTCCCTTCGGAAAACAGCTCTAACCCTCGTGCCGCATGTGCATAAAACCTATCCCCACTTGCCCACGGAAATTCTGAGTACTTGTGTGGGCAGGCTGTGGACAAGTCGGTCAAGCCATTGATCCAGAGGCAGAACTTGGCAGAGATTAAAAAATAGGCTGTGCGGGGCAAGCGGCGGTCAAACGTGTTCTGCTTGGAGGGTTCTAACCCATGCCGCTCTGATTGGGCGCGTTGGCTGGCTTACAGTTTCGCTAGTCTGTCCGGGGTCATCGGTTGAATTGTCATGACGTTGTAAACGAGCAGATTTTCACTCGCTTTTCTGCATTTTCTTGTTCGCTTTATCCATTGCATGCGAATTTTGTCGTATTCTCATTAGCACCATCTTGCTCCTGGGGCTTGGACCATGCGTATTCTCTGGTTAGTGCTGACTTTACTGCTCGCGGCGCCCGCCTGGGCTCAGGACTGGAGCAGCATCACCAACCAGCAGGCCAGTCAGGGTGCCAAGGAGGCACTGGTTCGGGGTGCCGAGGCGGCCGTCTCGGCCTTGGCCAAGCCGGATGGCTATCTGGGCAACCCCAGCGTGAAGATTCCCTTGCCGCCATCGCTGGCGCAGGTCGATCAGGTACTCGGACGTTTTGGCATGAACAAAATGACCGATGAACTGATTGTGCGCATGAACCGGGCGGCGGAAATGGCCGTGACCGAAGCCAGGCCCATCCTGCTCGATTCGATCCGTAAAATGTCCGTTGCCGATATCAAGAATGTGCTCACCGGGCCGGATGACAGTCTGACCCGTTATTTCCGGCAAAGCAGCGGGCAACTGATTGCCCAGCGTTTTCTCCCCAAGGTCAAGGCAGCCACGGCGCAGGTGCAACTGGCCGATGTCTATAACCAGTATGCCGGCCAAGCTGCCCAGTTTGGTTTGGTGAAGCAAGAAGATGCCAATCTGGACCAGTTCGTCACCAACAAGGCGGTTGATGGACTTTTTTTCATGATCGCCGAACAGGAACGCGCGATTCGCGCCGATCCGCTCGGGCAGGGCAGCCGGATTCTGAAGACGGTATTCGGGGCGTTGAAGTAAGCGCATTGCCTGCGCAAGTCGGCCAACCGGTTTGACGATCCGGAAGGCGCAACAAGACTTGCCCGTATGGATGATAGGATTCTTATTTGTTGTGCTTTGCTGCGAGGTGGCCATGAGCCAGAGTCGACGATTATCGTTAGCCTACTATGCCGGAGAGAGTCATCCCGCGTATCTGGCGGCCAAGCAATTTGCCGCCAATGTGGCACTGCGCACGCACGGTCAGCTTGAAATAGACATTATCCATACCGGGGTGCTCAGCCAGCTGGCCGAACAATTGCAGCATGTGGTCGACGGCAAGGTGGATATGGCGATCCCGCCGCATGATCGTTTTTCGTCCTTCTCTCGCAAATTTGCCTGTGTCGGCTTGCCCTTCGTATTCGATGACTATGATCATGCCGACCGGGTGCTCGACAACGCATTCATGGATTGGGCGGTGCCGGACCTGGCCGGGATCGGTCTGTCCTTTCTGGGCAATTGGGAATTGGGTTTTCGCCATGTCAGCAATTCCCTGCATCCAATTCTTGTCCCGCAGGACATGCAAGGGCTGAAAATCCGTGTGCCGCCCATCCTGCAAATACGTGCCGCGATTCAAGCCATGGGGGCCGAGGCGCTACCGATCGAGTATATCCATCTAACCCAGAGCCTCCGTCAGGGGCTGGTGGATGGTGAGGAAAATCCTATTTCCGTGATACATGCGTTGAAGCTGTACGATACCCAGAAGTACCTTTCCCTGTTGGGGTATAACTACAGCGCCATGGTACATGTCATCAACAAGGCTTGCTTTGACAGTCTGAGTGCCGAGCAGCGGCAGATATTGTGTGAAGAATCAAAGCTGGCCGGACTATTGGCCCGTGATTTGATGAGATCGCATGAAATGCAGCAAATCGCAGAGCTGGAATTTTTTGGCGTTCGAGTGGACCGCCCGGATCTGGCACCGTTCAAGCTTGCCGTTAAACCAGCCTACAAAATTCTACGGGCGAGTTTTGGCGCCGATGTGATCAATCCTTTCCTCAAAATGGTTGAAAAAGCGCGTTGCTGACGCGCTCTTTCCCAGTCTGTGTCAGGACTGGCCAGTGACTGTGTGGATGATCCACGGAAACCGTGGGTGCCTGTGTGGGTGAGCTGTGGATAACTTTCCCAAGTCCCTGATTGGCTGCGCTAATCTTTAGATGGTTAAAAAACAGGCAGCTTTTGCTCTAATGCCGCCTACGGCCGTAGGCAAACCCCGGCTCATCTCCCGATCCCTTCAGCGACGCATAATCGAACCAGCGCGTTGGCAGCAGGCGGCGCAAATACCAGAAAACCTTGGTCGGCTTGGTCACGCGATAACGTGCGGCCGGGCGCTTGGCCTGCAGCGCGCGCCAGACATCGGCCAGCACCGCTTCCGGCCCCAGGGTAAACGGATTGGCCACGCCGGGCTTGGCCAGCCGCGCCGCCATCGCGCCATAGGCTGCATGGTGGAAACTCGCATCCGGCTTGATCCAGCGCGCGAACTGCGCCTGCGCTGCAGCGCGGAAGCGGCTCTTGATCGGGCCGGGTTCGACCAGCGAAACGAAGATGTTCGATCCGTACAGTTCCTGACGCAGCGTATCGGCAAAGCCTTCCAGCGCGTACTTGCTGGCGTTGTAGGCACCGCGGTACGGCATTGCGGCAAAGCCCAGGATCGAACTGTTGATCAGGATCTTGCCGTGGCCCTGCTTGCGCATCGCCGGCAGCAAGGCATTGATCAGCTCGATGGTGCCGAACACGTTGGTCTCGAATTGGAAGCGCAACGCCTCTCTTGCTAGGTCTTCCACCGCGCCGGGTACGCCCAGCCCCGCATTGCAGAACACCGCATCGAGCTTGCCCGCCGTGCGGTTCAATACTTCGGAGGCACAGGCTTGCACGCTGGCCGAATCGGTCTGCTCCAAAAACAACACTTCTGCGCCGGTGAGTTGCACCGCGTCTTCCTCGCGCCGCACCGTGGCGAATACGCGCCAGCCGCGCACGACGAGGCCCTGCGCACAGGCGAGGCCGATGCCGCTGGAGCAGCCGGTGATCAGGATGGTGGGTTGGGTCATGTTTCAGCCTTTCTTTTTAAGTCGTCCAACGACATGCATTTCGCAGCGTTTGCAATCAAAGCGCAGCGTGTAGCGGTCCTGCCCGCGCACGAGCTGCAGCGGATCGGGCCGGGTGCCTTTCACTTGCTTCGGACAGAGGTTGAAGCTGTAGCGCAGGCAGTGTTTGGTGATCATCAGCGAGACTTCGCCCGCCTCGCGGTTCTGCTCGAAGGCCGGGGCGATCTGCTTTACGCCATGCGCGGCGTAGAACTCGCGCGCGGCTTTATTGTTGACGTTGCCCAGATAACTGAGCGTGTCGCTTGGATAGGCCACGGGCGGCGAAACGGGCACCCAACGTTCGGGTCGGACATAGGCCGCAGCGCGCGCGGCGTCCAGTTTCTCCACGGCTTCGCGGCGTAGCGTGTTGAGTGCCGAAGCCGGCACGAACCAAGCTTGAGCGATATCGAGCGTGATGGCGTTGGCGATGAACATCGTGTTACCGAGTTTGGCCAGCGCATCGCGCATGCCTTGTTCGGCGCGTTCTGCATCGCGCGCCGCTTCCTTGGCGTGCGTCTGCGTGGCCGTGGCCGTCACGCCGTCTTCATCGATTAGTGTCAGCGCCAAGCCATCGGGCACGTCCGCGAGTTGCAGGTCGATGCGGACGCGGCGCTCGGCCGATTTCTTTTCCAACTGCTTTTCGAACTCGTGATCGAGGTTGCGGTACAGCGCCATGCCCACGGCCAGATTAGGCGGCATTTCGTTCGGGAACAGGCGCAAGCCTTGCGCGCGGTTGATGCGCAAGCCCACCAGCTCGTTCTTGGTGTTGAAGTAGCTGAAACCGTCGCCGTTGTGGATCTCGGCCGCGCTGTCGATCTCGAACCATTGCGGGTTCAGTCGCGTGATCTTGCCGATGGGCTCGCCGGCGAACTTGGGGCTAAGGAACGAACCGATGTCGATCTTGCGCCCGGTGAGGAAGTAATCGGTCGCGCCGCGGTTGAAACTTTTTTCCGGTTGCGGCGTAAAGAAGAACTCGCAAATGCCGCTAGAGGCGCGCCGGTAGCCGGGCAGATCGGTGAGCTGCTCGTCGAGCAGGCGGCGGTAATGCGCGGTGACGTTCTTTACGTAGCTCAGGTCTTTCAGCCGCCCCTCGATCTTGAACGAGCTGATGCCGGCGTCGATCAGCGCGCGCAGGTTGTGGCTCTGGTTCATGTCCTTGAGCGACAAGAGGTGCTGGTCTTGCGCGATCACGTTGCCGGCGCCATCGCTCAATGAGTAGGGCAGGCGGCACAGTTGCGCGCATTCGCCGCGATTGGCGCTGCGCCCGGTCTGCGCGTGGCTGATGTAGCACTGGCCGCTGTAGCTTACGCACAACGCGCCGTGGATGAAGAATTCCAGCACTGCCGAGGTTTCGGCCGCGATGGCGCCGATCTGTTCTAGCGAAAGCTCGCGCGCGAGCACGATCTGCGAGAAACCGGCATCCTGCAGAAAGCGCACTTTCTGCACGCTGCGGTTGTCGGTCTGCGTGCTGGCATGCAGCGCAATCGACGGCAGATCGAGTTGCAGCAGGCCCATGTCCTGCACGATCAGCGCATCGGCGCCGGCCTCGTATAGCTGCCAGACCAGCTTGCGCGCGTCTTCCAGTTCGTGATCGTGCAGGATGGTGTTGAGCGCGACCAGCACGCGGGCGCGGTAACGATGGGCGAATTCGGCCAGTTCGCCGATATCGGCTATCGAATTGCCAGCGGCAGCGCGCGCGCCGAATGCCGGTCCGCCGATATACACCGCGTCGGCACCGTGAATGATCGCCTCGCGCCCGGATGCCAGATTCTTGGCCGGGGAGAGCAGTTCGAGGCGGTGGCGTTCAGATCGCATGTCTGTCAGTTCTTAAAATACAAAGTGCCGGCGTTGAGTCCGGCACGGGTTTAAGGGTTTAGCTGCATAAGGCCAAGGCAGTCATGCGCCTTCGCAGCAATTGTTCATGCTTGCCTAGCGGCGTGAGTCGCCCCAACGCAAGGCACACTGGTCATCGCCGACGTACATCGTATCGCCAGTACGGTCTACGCAATAGTCCGACGACACGATCATTTCGGTAAAGATCATGCCTTCGCCGATGCGGGTGTATTCGAACAGGACCGAGCGCACAACCGTGCTGTTGGGTCGCAGATGGCTGCCATGGCCGATCCAGGTCGGGCCGATGATCTTGGCGCCCGGCTCGATCTTCACGCTGGAACCGATATAAACCGGGCCTTCGATGGTGACTTTGTCCCAATCAATATGGGTATTCAGGCCCACCCATACGCCGGGGCGGACTTCCTTGCCCGGCATATCCATCATGGCGACTTCGCCACGCAATACGCGCTGTAGTACCGACCAGTAATCGGTGACGCGGCCGATGTCGATCCAGTTGAAGAAACGGTTCTGGGCATAAAATGGCAGCCCTTTGGCGGTCAAGGCGGGAAACAGGTCGCCGCCGATGTCGTAGACTTTGCCGGAAGGCACATGATCCAGCGCCTCGGGTTCGAAGATATAGATACCGGTCGAGGCCAGCGTGCTCTTGGCTTCTTCGGGAGAGGGTTTTTCCTGGAACGAGAGAATCTTGCCTTGCTTGTCGGCCACCACAATGCCGTAGTTCTTCACTTCTTCGCGCGGAACATTCAGTGCCACGACGCTGGCAATGGCACCCTTGGTTTTGTGTTCATGCAGCGCGGCGCCAATATCCAGATCGATGATGGCATCGCCGCATAGCACCAGCGTGGTTTCATTGAAGAATCCGCTGTTGTCCTGGATGTACTTCATGCCGCCGGCCGAGCCCTTGGGCTTGGGAATGATATCGCCATGCTCATAGGCGCCTTCGTAGGAGTAGCCGATCTCGACGCCCCAACGATGACCATCGCCAAAGTATTCCTCAATCCTCTGGTGCATGAAGGCAACGTTGATCATGATTTCCTTCACCCCGTGCAGTGCAAGATGCTCGATGATGTATTCCAGCACGGGCTTGCCAAGAATCGGAATCATCGGTTTTGGGGTGTCGCGGGTCAGTGGGCGAACTCGGGTGCCTTGGCCTGCGGCCAGAATCATTGCTTTTGCCATTCAATTCTCCATGGGTAGGGGGCCGGAAGTGGCCATCGTACACAGACGGGGTTCATTCTCTACAAACTTGATCCGGCCAGCAATCCAATAAAAGCACATCGTGCTGTGATTGCCGTGGTCGGGCAGCGCCTACCTGCGCGGGGAATTCAGGCTGATATTGACTGCGCCTAAGGTGCTGACCATGTTGTTCATATGACAAAGGTACCACTGCAAGGCCTTCGGGTTGTAAAAATGCGGGCGTTCACGTACGCCCCGGGCCAGTTCACTGGCCGAAAGTCCTGCCAGTTTGGTGAGTTCGTGGATGAAGTGGGATTGGTCAAAGAAGCCGGCGTCCAGCGCGCTTTCCAGGGTGCCTGCACCGGGTTCGAGGGCCAGTCTGCGGGCAACTTGCTGCATGCGCGCCACCCGGGCAAAGTATTTTGGAGTCACTCCGTAGGTGCTGGCAAACTGGCGTTCAAAATGGCGCAGGCTCCAGCCGCCTTGTTCCGCCAGCTCGGCAATCCGGGTCGCCGGAGAGAGATAAAGCAGGTCGAGCATCAGGTCCAGCCGCGTTGCTTGGCGTTCCTTCAAAACCTTCAGGAAGAACTCGGAGAGAATCGAGGCGCATTCGGCAAAAGTGTGCGCTTCGGCAAGCTTGTCCGGAACTTCGCTGGCGCGGGCACCCCACAGGTCCGTGGTGGAGGTGAGATGGTCCTGCAGTTCCGAAAAAGAGGCATCGGTGAAATAACGTAGCCGTCCCGGTCGGAAATTGATGACCATCAGCCCGGTTGCGCCATTGGCGGAAAGATCCAGTACGTGGTGACGGTTACAGATCAGAAAAGAATCGGTGCTGGTTTCCTGCGTGCCGGTGTGGAGGTTGCGGACCGTCAGTGAGGTGCCGTAAAAGAAAAAGCAGATGGCGCCCGCACTGGGTAACAGGCGTGGAAGATCGGCGCCCAGGGCGTTGATATCCAGCAACAGGTAATTGTCGATATAGGTAGCCAATTCTGGCGGCGGGCGGCAACGCTGGCGCCGAAGAGGCTCGATCAGAGAGGCAATGTGGCTGTGTTGGGTCAAATCCATAGATCAATTCTAAACTTTCCCGACACGTGTCGCGTTGATTTTGCGCGATAAATTTGCGTCAGCGTGCCGGGATATTCCGTGCCATCAAGGATGGTAGAGCGTTGATTGTCCTACTTTGGCAAAAACAGCCATTTCTTCCTCGTTCAATAGCTGAGGAAGGTTGAAGCTCCACTCAGCGTGGGGCGAGCCCAAATGATTGGCGAGTTCCAGCGCTTCTTCGGACAGGAGGGAGACGGTGAGGGTTTCCAGGTGGTAAATATCCATGATCATGCGCCTAAAGGTGTTAATGACAGGATGATTGTCGATGTTCTATGCGGTGCGTGATTGTATGGATGCGACACCGAAATGGGAGGCGAAGCAGGATGGCATGATCGTCTGCGCCGCCTTCGCTACAGATAGGAAGCGCGGACAATCACGTTATTTTAGGGTCAAGCGGCGAGTTGAATTGTAGGTTAGCGACACTGCACCCTCAGCAGCACTCTTCCTCAAGTTGATCCAGCAGCGCCAGCGCTTGTGCATCCTGCATCAGTTCCAAATATTCGCGGATGATGTTGATATAGGCGTGGACCAGATACAACTCGTCATAACGCGGCCCCGATGTCGGGTTGAGCTTTTGCTTGAACTGTTCCCAGAACGGGTTGGTTTTTTCCGGGATATCAATATGACGGCGCAAATAGGCAATCAGGCGTTTGGCATTGCCGTCGCAATCAATGCCTTTGAAGCTGACGTAACGGTCACTTTTTTCAGTGCTTTCCTGCCGGCAACCGCAGGGCGTATCCGATGGATTCATTAGTGAATGGTCGCTTCTAGTCGATTAAGGCAATGGCAAGACCGCCGGCAGATTCAATGTCCGAAGTTAGCGAAGCGCAATGGTCACTGGTGCAGATGCCGTACAGCGCAAAGTCTTTGCCGGAGGCAATCGGTTTGATGCGCGACGGGATATCGTTGTCGTCACAGACCGAAAAAGCTAAGCCGGGAAAAGCGACGCGCAGTTCCCGGTCGATGCCGGGACGCCGCGCGGCGCCATCGGCCAGCGCACTGTAGACCTGCCGGATCAGTTCCTCGGTCATCATGCGAATTACTCCTCGGTCAGGGCAAAGCGGCTGGCAAGGTCTGATTTAACGCCAATCGCACGGGCAAGCCAGGGCGGTGGAGCCAGCAAGGTCTTTTGCAGCTGCTCAATGGCGCTTGTGGCAGGACCGCCGTTGGGGAACTTGACCGGGTGAATGCCGGCACGAATCACCTTGGCTGCGGCCGGGCCGCCAATCGATTGCACGTAGAGCAAGTGGCAATCGGCCAGCATCTGTGCGCGGGCGGCGTTTGGGTCTTCGGTTTCCTGGCAGGCCGCCGGGTCGCGGATTTCAATCAATCGGGCTTCGGTTTGCGTGACTTGATAGATCAGGAAACGTTTGCAGGAACCGAAGTGCCCATCGAGGTTTTCCGAGGTATTGGACGCAACAACCAATCTGACCGAATGCGGCAATTCGCCTTCGCTGTAGGGCAGGATTGTCGGTAGATCTGTGGCTTCGCTGCCTTCTCCGCCCAAGTAGCGCACGGCTTGCTTGATTTCTTCCTTGGTCGGCGCATCGCGCGTTTCGGCAAAGATATAGGTGAGATCGGCTACGGTGATGCTGTTGAGCTTCTCGGTGGTCAGCGGGCTGCCCAGACGTTCAAGCAGACCTTCGATCAGACAGGTCAGATCACAACCGCCCAAGCTGCGTGCAGTCAGCCCGATCCGTGCGGCGACCTCTTTGACATGCCCTGAGGCAACTTGCTGATTCATGATAATTCTCCAGAAGAGCCTGTCATTAGGCGGCTGCGCCTTCGCATCTGACAGTCGGGCGGTGCTCGGAACACCCCAAGGGTGCTTCCTACAGGGCGTCCTCATGTACTACCTGTACATTCCGGTTCCTGCGCTCCGTCCTCCTGTCACCTGCTTTGGCTCGCTCGCCTACTGATAGGCTCTTGGTGCGTGGGGGGGAGGAGTGCTGCGCATTCAAGCCGGCTCGATGCAACCAGCAGCGCAGATGTCGGCGCATTTCTGGAAGTCGGAAACGCCTTCGCATTCGGTACAGGTATCCGGATTGATCTTGAAGTACGCCCCCTTGTTGAGGATGGCGCTGGTCGGGCATTCTGCGGCGCAATCGCCGCAAGCGGTGCATTCATCCGCGTTGATCTTCATTGCCATGATGATTCTCCTTGATTGTGTAGGTCGGAAAAGCGCAGCGCCTTCCGACGTTGTGACTTTGCTGGAATGTCGGATGGCGCCTCTGGCTTATCCGACCTACTTCACTTCATTCCACTCCATCGACCCGTTTGGCGCGCAACGAAATAGGCAGGCGAGCCGGAGCGGGAATGGGATCGACATAATAGGTGCCGCCATTTGCCAGCTTGAGCTCGCCGCCCCACTTTTCCGGGGAGTCGAACTCAATCGAGGAAATGGCATCTTCGATATCGCGCTTTGGCAGGTAAAAAACCAAACCGCCATCAGAACTCTTGCTAATCATGATGTTGGCCATTGCTTCACTCCGTGAGGCGTGAGGGGAAAGGCGTGAAGGGGAAGGCGTTTACTCCTCACCCCTTACTCCTCTCTCCAGCCTGTTCAGGCCGGTGATCGAGCGAGACAGGGAAGGGCGGTTACCTTCCGCTGTCGAAGCCGATTTACCGGACCAAGTCGTGGTTGTAGTCGGTCACGGCCATATACTTGGTATCGGCATCCAGCTTTTCCAGAACCGCGTTGGTCAGCGTGGTCAGGATGTACATCATCCCTTCGTAGCCCAGCGTGGTCATGCGGTGCAGGTGGTGACGATCAAAGGTCGGGAAGCCGAGACGAATCAGCGGCACTTCGAATTCCGGACCCTTGGCCAGCGTATCGCGCTGGATGTACTTGCCGTAGCTGCTGCCGATGATGAAATCCGGCTTGTCGGTGAAGCACAGGCTGCGCAGGTGCCACAGGTCGCAACCCGGGTAGACCTTGGCATGCACGCCGTAGGGCGAGGAAGCCAGCAGCTCTTCCATGTCCTTTTCCCAGCGCTTGTTGCTGTTGTTGCAGACAATGTGGGTCGGTTCGATACCGAGTTCGAGCAGGACCTTGGTAAGGCCGAGCAGGAAATCAGGATCGCCGAACATGGCCATTTTCTTGCCGTGCAGCCAGGCGTGCGAGTCGGTGATCATGTCGACCAAGCGACCGCGTTCCAGCAACAGGCTGGCCGGGATTTCCTTGCCGGTAACTTCCGAAACCTTCATCAGGAATTCGTCGGTCCAGTCCACACCCATCGGAATGTTGATGGCCGGGCCTTCGTGCTTCCAGGTGCCTTCGACGAATTTCTTGCTCTTTTCCAGCGTGGTCGGTTGCAGGAAGAACGTGGTCTTGGCGTTCGGTGCATCCTTCACTTCGTCGATGGTGGTGCCGCCAGCGTACATGCTGAAGGTGCCGTCGGCCGGGGTGTCGAGCACTTCGGACGGATCGGAGAGCATGGTGTAATCCACGCCCATTTCCTTCATGTAGCGTTTGATCACGCGGTAGTTGCCCAGGTAGGTTTCGAAGCCCGGCACGATGTTGATCTTGCCGTTGCTGCCGACAACCTTGCCTGCCATGTCGTTTTCGGTGAAGTAGGTGATGATGCCGTGCAGCATGTTGTCCCAACCGGTGATGTGCGAACCGGTGAACGACGGAGTGTTGGCATACGGCACCGGGAATTCTTCCGGAATGTAGCCTTCTTTCTTGGCATTGCCGATAAAGGAGCCCAGGTCATCGCCGATCACTTCCGCGATACAGGTGGTGCACACGGCGATCATCTCGGCGCCGTACAGCGCCTTGGCGTTTTGCAGGCCTTCGAACACGTTCTTCTGGCCACCGAATACAGCGGCGTCTTCAGTCATCGAGTCAGCAATGAAAGCGACCGGTTCTTTGAAGTGACGGTTGAAGTAGGTGCGGAAGTAGGCCACGCAACCTTGCGAGCCGTGGATGTAGACCATGGTCTTGTGGAAGCCCAGCGCGGCCAGCGAAGCACCAAGCGGCTGGCAAGCCTTGGCCGGATTGATCGTCAGCGCTTCGCGCTTGAAGTTCAGATCCTGGTATTCCTGGGTGGTAGTCCAGGCGAAGGTTTCCGCTACCTTGTCATGGGCAGGCGCTTCTTCGAACTGGCGCTTGTTTTCCAGCATCTCGCGGTACTGTCCATCATTGAACAGCGGGAAGCAGGGTTTGGTTTTGTCAACGGTTTGCATCTTTTTCTCCTTGCCTGCGCCACCCATCCGTGGACCCAGGCGAAAGTGGAATTTAGTTTGCAGGCCGGGCGTCAGCCCGGCCTAGGTGCTACGCTCAGGCAGCGTCCTTCAGCCACGGTGCCTTCATCATTTGCCACACCGGGTTATTCACCGTCAGATCCATATCCTTGGCGAAGATGGCAAAGCCGTCGTAGCCATGGTAAGGGCCGGAGTAATCCCAGCTGTGCAGCTGACGGAACGGATAGCCCATCTTGTGGAAGACGTACTTTTCCTTGATCCCGGAGCCGATCAGATCAGGCTTGAGCTTGTTGACGAAATCTTCCAGTTCGTGACCGGTGGCATCGTCATAGATCAGGGTGCCATCACCGAGTTCTTTGATCGTGCGGTCGTAGTCATCGTTGTGGGCGAATTCGTAGCCGGTACCAACCACTTCCATGCCCAGGTCTTCATAAGCACCGACCACGTGACGCGGACGCAGACCGCCGACATACAACATCACTTTCTTGCCTTGCAGGCGCGGCTTGAACTTGGCAATGATTTCTTCCATTGCCGGGGTGTACTTGGCGATCACGCGCTCGGCGCCTTCCTTGATCTTGTCGTCGAAATGGCTGGCGATTTCGCGCAGGCTTTCCTTGATCTTGGTCGGGCCGAAGAAGTTGTATTCCATCCAGGGAATGCCGAACTTTTCTTCCATGTAACGGCTGATGTAGTTCATCGAACGGTAGCAGTGCAGCAGGTTCAGCTTCACGTTCGGGGTGTTTTCCATTTCAGCCAGCGTGCCGTCGCCGGACCATTGCGCCACAACGCGCAGGCCCATTTCTTCCAGCAGAATGCGCGAAGCCCAGGCATCGCCACCGATGTTGTAATCACCGAGGATGGCCACGTCGTACGGGGTCGATTCGAAGGCCTGGCCTTCGCGGTTGTTGATCACCCAATCGCGCACCGAGTCGTTGGCGATGTGGTGGCCCAGCGATTGCGAAACGCCGCGGAAACCTTCGCAACGCACCGGAATCACCGGCTTGCCGATGTCGGCAGCCTTTTTCTTGGCGACGGCTTCGATGTCGTCACCGATCAGGCCGACCGGGCATTCCGATTGAATCGAGATACCCTTGTTCAGCGGGAACAGCATTTCGATTTCGTCGATCAGTTTGGCGAGCTTCTTGTCGCCGCCAAACACGATGTCTTTTTCCTGGAAATCGGAAGTGATGTTCAACTCGCAAAAGGCATCCACGCCGGAAGTGCCGGCGAAGTAGTTACGACGGCCGCCGCGGGCATATTGACCACAGCCGATTGGGCCGTGCGAGATGCTGATGATGTCCTTGATCGGACCCCAAACCACGCCTTTGGAACCGGCGTAGGCGCAACCGCGCATGGTCATCACGCCTGGCAGCGATTTGCGGTTGGAGGTGATGCACTTCTTGGAGGATTCAAGGGTTTTATCGTTGATCATCAAGTGCTTGGCCCGGTCTTTCTTGGCTTTCTCCGGGTAAACTTCCAGCACTTCCTGAATCAGTTCTTGGGTTTCTTCACGCGAAATCGCGGACATGGTGTTCTCCTGTGCGCCGCCGCTAATCTGCGGACTAAGCGCGTTGCGTTTCATGTCAGCCCCGCTCAGGCGAGCGGGGCACATGCCCGGCTGGGCATCAGGCGACGACAGCTTCCTTGGTCTTGCCGACGATGGTTTCGTCTTCCACATCCATGATGCCGAATTCCATCAGCAGTGTTTCCAGCTCTTCCATTTCGCAAGGCGCAGGAATCACGAACTTCTTGTTCTCGACGATCTTGCGGGCAAGTTCGCGATACTCGTTGGCTTGCTGGCAGTTCGGATCGTATTCGATCACGGTCATGCGGCGGATTTCGGCGTGCTGCACGACGTTGTCGCGTGGCACGAAGTGGATCATCTGGGTGCCGATCTTTTCAGCCAGCGCGATGATCAGTTCATCTTCACGGTCGGTCTTGCGGCTGTTACAGATCAGGCCAGCCAGGCGAACGCTGCCGGAAGTGGCGTATTTCAAAATGCCCTTGGCGATATTGTTGGCGGCGTACATGGCCATCATTTCACCGGAGCAGACGATGTAAATTTCTTGTGCTTTGTTTTCGCGAATCGGCATGGCGAAACCACCACACACCACGTCACCCAGCACGTCGTAGAACACGAAATCGAGGTCTTCGGTGTAAGCGCCTTCTTCTTCCAAGAAGTTGATGGCGGTAATCACACCACGGCCAGCACAACCAACTCCAGGCTCCGGGCCGCCGGATTCAGCACACTTGATGCCCATGAAACCCACTTGCAACACGTCTTCGAGTTCCAGGTCTTCCACGGAGCCGGCGTCAGCAGCCAACTGCATCACAGTGTTCTGCATTTTTGCGTGCAGGATCAGACGGGTGGAATCGGCTTTCGGATCGCAGCCGATGATCATTACTTTCTTGCCGGATTCAGCCAAGGCTGCAACCAGATTTTGCGTAGTGGTGGATTTGCCGATCCCACCCTTGCCGTAAATGGCGCATTGACGCAGTTTTGCCATGATATAAACTCCTTGCAGTTAAACACGGGTTGACGGCCGTTATTAGGATCTTCAACATTCCGGCCTGCCACGCCCTCTAGATCGCAAATGGCGTGCCAGCGCTGGCAATAAAGCATAAGTCGTTGTAAATAAATGAAAAAAAATAATTCAGCGGAGTCTTCTGGCAGTGTGGCATACGACAATGGCCCTGATGTCTGTCGGGTCAGCGACAAAGAAAGCGTGCCCGACAATCCGTCCTTACCCGCCTCGGCGCGCCTGCCGATCAACCGCTGCAACCTGCCTGCGGTGATCCTGGGCAGCCTTACCTTTCAGAAACATCCTTCAGACCTGGTGATTGATAGCGTGGCCGAGTTGCACCGGGAGTTTTTTGCGCTGCTGGCGCGCTGTGACGACCCTCTGGAACGCTGCCGCCACTTCCACCAGTACATGATTGAGAGCTTCCGGCTGGAAGCCTTGGAAGAAGCCGGTTTGACGGCGGCGATCAAGAAGAACCGGGGCAAGCTGAACTATCTGAAGCTGATCCGCGGCTGGCATTTCAACTCGGACCAGATCGAGGGCGCGGTACTCAAGGCCTGGGCGGAATCGCGTTTTGGCTTGTTGCCGCGCTATCACGGCGCACCGATCCGCGATTTCTCCGAGGCCACCTACCAGCACTACCTGGAGCAGCGCGCAACGGGCCTATACAACACAAATGCGCTCGAAGCCCAGTTGGACCTGGTCTACACCTACACCCAGAGCGAACTCGCGCGTCGGTTTCCCGACAAAACCCATTACCGCTTGTTTCGCGGCGTGAACGGCTGGCAGGCGCACGAGAAATTAGGCCACAAAGACGGCGAAACGCTGGTGCTGCTGAATAATGTCAATTCGTTCAGTACAGACCAGGAACGTGCCGGCGAGTTTGGCGATACGGTGTTTGTCACCGATGTGCCGTATTCCAAGATTTTTTGCTGTGCCGATGTCCTGCCGGGCAAGTTGCAGGGCGAAGGCGAATGGCTGGTGATTGGCGGGGTGTACGGGGTGCGGGAGAGGTGAGGTTGTCTCATGATTTTTTCGAGAAAACAGGGGCTGTTGCAACCCGAAGCGGATCGATGAACTTTTTATCCAGCACTTGGGGTGCTTTTTTTAAATTGCACCATTTGGTGTCTAAAAAATAATGTCAGGTTGTAACCATGGAAACCACCGTCCTTGTCGCACTAGTAGGTTTTTTGGGTAGCGTATTTGCTGCAGTTTTCGCGTACTACTCAACAAAGCGTCGAGAAAGAGACGCCGAATGGCGCAAGGAAAAACTTGCGTACTACAAAGCGTTTGTGGAGAGTCTGAGTGGTATTGTCGAAGGTGACGACTCCTCCGAGGGACACAAAGCGTTTGCGCGCGCCACAAACAATCTATTGCTCTTTGCGCCACAGCCTGTCATCGAAGCACTGAACGCTTTTCGCCACGAGATTCGCGTTTCTAACCCAAGCCGCTCGCAGGAGCGCCATGACATTTTGCTAGCCTCCCTCTTGTTTTCGATCCGGCACGACGTAGGTGTTTCTCCCACCGACGACATCGCTACGTTTAAGCCAATTCTTTGGGCGTCGGGTGCTGGAAAAAATGCAACCTAACCCGGCGCTTAACCCCGTTCGCTTCGCTCTTTGGACGCTGCGCGATAAGGCCGTAAGGCGCACTCGAAGCGCAGCGCAGTGCGCCGAATGCGTGACGATGATTGACCTGCACGAAACAATGTTGGAAATTCAAACTCGTTTCAGTGGATTGCGGTGGTCTTTGTGTAGCCTTCGGCAATCGTGATTCAGCGGGCTGCCGCTTCGTGGCGAAACATCCCAACAATTGGGCTTTCTTCGTAGCTGGCTTATTGGGATGAAAAGGGCCTGGCTCGAATTGTTTAGAAAATCGAACCTGGCCTATTTTCAATAGCCCCCGTCAAAATGGTGATGCAAACTCACCCGACCCAAAGCACGACCAGTGAGGCAAGCAGGCAATATCCGCCGAAAAAATGCCAACGGCCATGTTCCAGCCAGCTAGACAGCCAGCGAAGTGCCACCAAGCCTGCCAAAAAGCTTAATACCATGCCCAGCATGCTCGGGCCGAGCAGGTGAATGATTTCGCCTGAGTGCATCGGCACGGCCACCGATTGAGCCTTATAGAGTCGATAGACCTCTTTGACAATCACCGCGGGAGTCAATGCCACTGCCAGCGTGAAACTGAATTCCTCGGTTTTTTTGCGAGCGATTCCGAGAATAAGTCCGGCCGAAATCGTGGCGCCAGAGCGCGAGAAACCACGAAAAGGCAAGCAAAGCCCCTGGATGGCACCAATCCAGCCGGCGCTGCGCAGTGATAGGTCGCCGCTTTCACATTCACGAATACGCGATGAGGCAATGATCAATACCCCTGCCGCGGCAAGTGCGCCGGCCATCAATTTCGCGTTGCCGAATAGATGTTCGATCTCAAACCCGGGAGCATTGCCGGCAAATACATGCTTGATCAGTTGTAATAAAAACAGGCCCACCACGCCAGTTGCGACTGTCGCGGTAATCACATAGATCGCGTTGGTCTTGAACGTCTGGAACGAGCTGAAATAGGTAGTACGCCAAGATTTCCAGAAATACAGTATCACTGCGAACATCGTACCGGTATGCAGCATCACGAGTAACAGAGTCATTTGAGGCGATGTTGGATCAAGGCCCATCAGTTTCTCCGCCACAATGACGTGAGCCGAACTGGACACAGGCAAAAGTTCTGCCGCGCCTTGAACAATAGCCAAAATAAAAATTTGCAGAAAATCCATGGAAATCCCTATTTGCAATAGATGTAATTGGGCACGATTGTCTCACTCGGATATTAAGCCAAGCTTAACGCGGCCATTTATGTTTGGAACTTCATGCTTGATTTTCAACAACAGCACGGCGCTTGCTGAATTGGCTGCGGCCTGGTGCCGATTGCCAGGCAAACAAAACCCCGGATAGCCGAAGCTTTCCGGGGTTTGTGTTTTAAGTGCCTTGGCGGCACTTCCAGTTCAATGCGACAGGAATGCAAGCGGCAACAGCTGCACTTCAAGTCCGCCAATCTCTGGCATTCTCAGGTCGCAAATCAGGCATTCGTGCGGACTGGGACGATAGGCATCGAGGAATTTTTGGGCTGAAGTGAATGTTCTGATATCGGCCCCGATGCCGCGAAGCAATTCCTGGAACATCCAGAGAATGATGTTGTCGTCATCAATGATGTAGATGATCGGGCGAATAAACGACATCAGAATATTCTCCCTTTGGTTGATTAATTGATCCGGCCAAGCAAAATTTGAGGCCGCGGCCCCGAAATGGAGGCACCATCCGGTCGTCCCGAAGAGGGGGCTTCCTTCGGTCGTCCTGCCGGCGCGGGCCGGAATCCAGCAGCCATGCCGGCCGACACCACTAAGCCCCGGTTTTCAGCGGGGCGAAGCGTTCAAGCTTATTCAGGCCAGATCAATAGGATACGTGCAGGCGCTGTCAATTATGGTGATTTCAGCCCGAGGCCGTGCGCCGCGCTATTGTGCCTGCTTGTATTCATAACAGAAACCCCGAGGCATCTGCTCTGGGGGCTCTGCACAGTCAATGAACGGATCGGTGAAAGACCGCCCGTGGTCGGTAGTGCAAAAGCAAGAAGGCAGAGCGTAAACATGGCCTTCAATGTTCGATGCACCATCTTCTCTTCCTCTTTATGGGCGCTACTATACATGGGCAGGGGCTGAATTGGATAACTGACCAGACCAATCAGTCGTCGCTCATCCTGTTGATTTCCTCCAGCAATGCGCCTTCCATGACGGCATACGGGGCCTTCTGGCAGCCGGTATAAAGTTCGATCTGGCCACAGGCCTGATGTATCAGCATGCGGGTGCCATTGATGGTTTGGCAGCCCAGTGCCTTTGCATCGAGGATCAACTTGGATTCAACCGGAATGAAGACCACGTCCATCACCAACAAATGCGGTGCAAGCTTTCCTTCGGCAGGATTGATGTCTGGAGCGCGGTAACCCGCGGAGGAAGAATTGACCAGGATGTCGAAATCCTCGGCGTGGAAATCGTTCAGAGCGCCGCCGAACGCCACGCCGAATTCGTCGGCCAGGGCTTGTCCACTTTCCTGTGAGCGGTTAAACACAGTGACCTTCGCTCCCGCCTGTTTGGCGCCGTAAACAATGGCGCGAGCGGCGCCGCCAGCGCCCAGGATGGCCAGCGTTTTCCCTCTTGGAGCGATTTTTTCTTCCAATGCCCGGATGGCACCGATGCAGTCGGTGTTGTAGCCGATCAACCTGCCATCGAGATTGTTGATGGTGTTGACGGCACCAATGCGCTGCGCGGCATCGTCGATTTGATCCAGGAACGGCATCACCGCCTGCTTGTAGGGCATCGAGACATTCATGCCGCGAATGCCCAGCGTGCGGATGGCCTGCACAGCGCGCTCCGGGTCTTCCACGCCGAAGCATACAAAGGTGTAGTCCAGTCCCAACGCCCGATAGGCCGCATTGTGGATTTTCACCCCCAGTGAAAAGGGTTCGCCCATGATGGAACCACACAGAACGGGAAGGGATTTGGGCATGAGATATCCTGGTTTGAAAAAGTAGATGGTCGATTAAAATGCGCCCCGTGGTCGGGGCGCATTCAATTTACGCAACGCGGTCCTGCACGGCGTCGTGCATATGGTCCAGATCGCGGCCACAGGTTTCCGGGATGAAAAAGGTGGTGATGCAGGTCATCAGGGTCAGCAAGGCCAGATAAATTGCAATCGGAAACCAGGCTTGTATGCCCGATGCCTTGTCGCCTCCGTGACTGGCAACGACCCAGGCAATGATGGCGGAACCAACCAGCGGTGCAATGCCGCCGGCAATGACTGCCGAGACCTCGCGAGCCACGGCCACGCCGATATAGCGGTGGCGCGCACCGAATAGTTCCGGCATGAAAGCGCCTTGCGCGCCGAACATGCCCCAGGTGCCGATACCTAGTGCGATCGCAATGGCAACAACCGATGCCACCAGGTTGCCCTGGCTGAAAATCCACCAGACCGGGAAGGTGGCCAGTAGCTGGAACAGGGCAAAGCCACGATAGACTTTGACTCGACCGAATTTATCACTCAGCAAGCCGGCCACCGGGATGGTAATGGTGCCGACCACCACGGCGGCCAGCAGGCAGATGGTGCCAGCCGTTTTGGCAAGGCCCACAACACCCACCAGATAGCTGATGGCCAGAGCTTGGTAGATCGACGACCCGCCATTTTCCGCCATGCGCAGACCGATACCGAGCAGCACGCTTTTCTTGGAATGCTTGATCAGGTTGGCCAGCGGCTTATCGATAACCTGTTTACGGGCTTCCAGTTTGGCGAACGAGGGTGACTCTTTCAGGTGCAGCCGGATGTAAACAGCTACGGCAATGATCGCCGCACTGGCCAGGAAGGGAACGCGCCACAGCCAGGAGTGAGCAATATCCTTGTTACCCATCAGCAATAACAGATAGAGGCCGGTGGCCATGAACGTGCCAAGCTGGATTCCGAGGAAGGGCAGGGCGGCGTAGTAGCCGCGCTTGTTCTTCGGGGCGTATTCGGTCATCAGTACGGCGGCGCCGGCCTGCTCTGCCCCTGCACCCAAACCCTGCAGCAGGCGCAGGCCCACCAACATGGCCGGCGCCCAGTAACCGACGGTGGCGAAAGTCGGCAATATCCCGATCAGCGTGCTGGCGATGCCCATCAACAATACGGTGGCGAGCAATACGAACTTGCGACCGAGCCGGTCGCCGAGCGAGCCGAAAATAATGCCGCCAAGCGGACGCACGGCAAAGCCGAGGAAATAGGTGCCAAAGCTGGCAATCAACGCCATGGCCGGGGTCTGTTCCGGAAAGAACAGCGGTCCGAAAATCAGGGCGGAAGCCAGGCTGTACAAGGCGAAATCATAATATTCCAGCGCGCTGCCCAAAGAGCAGGTCCAGGCGGCACGGCGTAAATCTGCCGTGGTGACTCTATTGTCTTTGGCATGTGGAATGCCGGTAGTGTCGAACGCATCAAACGTTGCTGTGTGGGTGTGATTCGTCATGGTTAATTGCCTCTTTCCTCGGGTTAGGTTTAATAACGTTAATTTATTATTGTTTTTGGATCGGACTGAACAGTGGTTGTCCGGCGAAATGCGCCGTCAGGTTGGCATGGGTCAGATCCGCCATGGCGGTGCGCGTTTGCACTGTGCCGCTGGCCATGTGCGGGGTCAGGACCACGTTGTCCATGGCGAGCAATTCGGCAGGCACGTTCGGTTCATCCGCGAAAACGTCGAGCCCTGCGCCGGCGATACGTTTTTCCTTCAGCGCGGCGACCAGATCGGCTTCGTTGACCACGGTGCCGCGGGCGATATTGATCAGGTAGCCATTCGGTCCCAGTGCGTTCAGCACGTCGCTGTCGACGAGGCCCAGAGTGCTCGGGCCGCCGTAGGCCGCTACGACCAGGTAGTCGACTTCCTTGGCCAGGGCTTGGGCCGACGGGTAGAAGGCATAGTCCACGCCAGGGATAACGGCGCGATCGGTGTAAGCAATCTGCATATCGAAAGCTGCGGCGCGTTTGGCAATGGTCTTGCCGATGCGGCCAAGGCCGATGATGCCGATCTTGCTGCCGCTGACCTTGCGGCTGAACGGGAAAGCACCGTTTGACCAGGCGCGAGTGCGGACATGCCGGTCGGCTGGAATGATGCGGCGCGAAACGGTCAGAATCAGCGCCATGGCCAGATCGGCGACATCATCGGTCAGCACGTTTGGCGTATGCGTCACGGCAATGCCGCGTTCACGTGCAGCGGCAATATCAATGCCGTCATAACCCACGCCAAACACGGAAATGATTTCTGCCTTGGGAAAGCGCGCCATCATTTCTCCCGTCAGAATGGTTTCGCCGTTGGCGACCAGTGCCCGGGCTTGTGGCGCGAGTTTTTCCAGCTCGGCGGGATTGTTTTTGTGCAGTTCATGGTGAAAATCAAAGCTGGCATACAACTGCTCAGTCAAAAAATTGGGCAGGTAATCAACAGATAAAACAGTGGGTTTCATATCAATCACATTCCTGAAAATAAGGGTTGGGGTTATCTCGGTGTCGCACGTAACGAAGAAGGGCCGCCCTTGACGGGCAAGCGTGTGCCGGTGTCCTGCAAGTCGCCGTTGTTGACGGCGTAGACGGCAATCTGTTGCTCCACATTGAACTGGGCGAGGATGTACTGGCTGTCAGCGCTGAAAATCACGCCCTGCGCGGCTTGTCCCGCCGGCAGGCGTGCGGCTTCAATCGCTCCTTTATCGCTCAGGGCGAACAGCAGCAGCTGGCCTTGCGGATGGCTGCCGGGGTTGGTAGGTGGCAGGTTCGAGCCATCCATGGCCAGCACGGCAATCCAGCGATTGTCGGGAGAAATAGCGACGCCTTCCGGGATCGAAGGCACGGTCAGGTGTTGCACCGCACGGAAGGGGCGTTGGGCAAGGCTGATCAAGGTGGCGCTATCTTGATCGCCCACAGAAATTCCGGGGCTGGAAATCAACCCGCCGAGGCCGACATTGCCGACGACGGCCCATTGGCCATCGTTGGAAATATCAATGGCATAGGGCGCCACGCCCGTGCTGATGCGCTGGCAGGGCACTTCGGCGACCCGGCCGTTGACAATATCCAGTACGGCCACGCCTTGATCGTCGCGCAGGGTGACCAATGCCGCTGTGCCATCCGGGGTGATCGCCACGCTGGCCAGTCGCCGCTCGGATAGTTTGATTTCCTGCTTGATGCTGATGGTCTTGCCGGCAATGCCCAAGACAACCAATACACCGTCGGTACACGCAACCAGCAGCAGGTCTCCGGCCTGGCTAATGACCAGGCCGTGCGGGTGATGGCCGATGTCGATCTTGCTGATCAAACAGGGTGGTTGTGCTTCAAGATCAACGACTTGAATGTGGTTTTCCAGAATCACGCATTTGTTGATGTAATCGTAACGATTGGTTGCTGCCACGATGGCAAGTTTCTGGTCCGGCGTGATCATCACGGCTTGCGGCGGGCCGACAATCGAGGTGTCGACGGCAACGGAAGCTACAATGCGCGGTGGATAATCCGTGGCGTCGATAATATCGACGCTATCCGGGCTGACACCTTCCGGGTAGGTGTCGCAGCCGGCCACGCGAACATATTTGGCATCGTTGGTCGAAGCGATAAGATCCCGCTTCGGGAAGGGTGCTGCTGTCAATTTCTTCTCCCTTTAAAGTAAATGCAAGCTGCGCTCAGACTGCAGAACAAGTGGTGTGCAAGTCTTTTCAAGTCCCGGCCAAGCCGGGACTATTCATGCAATGGCTTGATTTCTCAGCCTTCTTGTTTTATTCCCACCCTTTCCGTCCCCTCGCTGAGGGGAAACCTTGCTTCGCAAGCAGGGTTTGTCATCAATCTGAGCTGCGCTTCCTATTGTCTTGCCTTGTTTAAGATAGCGCTATCTTGTTTATTCAAATAAATAGCCGTGCAAAATAGTCAACATCTGATACCATGTGTGACGTTATTGTGTACGGCTACCTGTTGAGGTAGCGCTATCTTTGCATCCCGGGAAGAAAAGTGCAAGACCTTATGCAACAAAATCGAAAAAACGGCCGTGCCACTGGTCGGCTGACGCTGAAGGACGTGGCTGAGCGCGCCGAAGTGAGCCCGATTACCGCGTCAAGAGCCTTGCGTGGTGTCGGGCGTGTGGCCCCGGAGTTGGTGGCGCGCGTCAAGGAAGCTGCGGCAGCATTGAACTACGTCCCCGATCCGGCGGCGCGCGCATTGGCTTCGTCGCAAAGTTCGGTGGTGACCGTGCTGGTGCCTACGCTGACTAACCCGGCGTTTGGCGATCTGCTCGAAGCTATTCATGCGATTCTGCTGCCGGAAGGGTTTCAAATCCTGATTGGGGATACGCATTATTCTCGCGAGCAGGAAGAGCACCTGCTGCGCAACTATCTGTCGCACCGCCCCGGCGGGCTGATCGTGACCGGATTTGACCGCAACGAAGAAGCCCGGCGCTTGATTGCCAGCAGTGGCGTACCGTGTGTGCATGTCCTGGAATTGGCCAATAGTCCCGGCGTTTACTGCGTGGGCTCGAATCAGGCCGAAGCCGGGCGCACCATGGTGAATTACCTGCTGTCCAAAGGGCGGCGGCGCATCGCGTTTGTCGCGGCAATCGATCCGCGCGCGATGCTGCGGGCCGAAGGCTACCGGCGCGCAATGAAAGACGCAGGTTTGTATGACCCGGCACTGGAACTGCTGAGTGCGGCACCCGCTTCAATCAAGCTGGGGGCGGACCTGTTCCGTGAAATCGTGGCGCACCATCCGGATATCGATGCCATCTTCTTTTCCAACGATGACTTGGCACATGGCGCGCTGTTTTCGGCGTTGAAAATGGGCATCCGGGTGCCGGAGCAAATTTCGATTGCCGGATACAATAACCTGGAAGAAGCCGCCTTCACTGTCCCGCCACTGACCACAATCCACACTTCCCGTGCCGAAATCGGCCGGCGCGCGGCGCAAATGCTGCTGGCGCTGATGCGTGGCAAGCGCGTCGACGAGCCTGTGGTGGATGTCGGTTATGAGCTGATCGTGCGCGAAAGCGCGTGATTTAGACGGAGCGGTGATGATCGAGAAAACCAATCTGTTCGCTGCGCTGCCGGCGGTCGGGAGCGATGCCGAAACCTTTACCGACCTGCTGCGCAGCGACAAGGTGCGGATCGAGCGGATCGTCTCCACCGGGCAGGCCAGTCCGCCGGGTTTCTGGTACGACCAGCCGCAGGGCGAGTGGGTGGCGGTGCTGTCCGGTGCGGCAAGATTACGTTTTGCCGAGCCGGACCGGATCGTCGAATTGAACGCGGGTGATTTCCTGGATATTCCGCCGCATGTGCGCCACCGCGTCGAATGGACCGATCCGGCGCAACCCACGGTTTGGCTGGCTGTTCATTACTGCAATTGACTGCGTGGCAGCAGTTTTTCGCCTTCTGAAGTACAGCGTTCCCGAATATGGGGATCAAGCTGCTTTAGCCAGCGTGCAGGGATGGCACCCAGCCCGTAATGGGCGCCTGCCAGCATGCCGGCAATGGCGCCGGTGGTATCGGAATCTCCACCACGGTTGACCACCTCGACCAGGCACTCATCAAACGAATCGGTATCAAAAAACGCCTGTAGCACGGCCTGAACGGTATCAATCACGTAACCGGACGGGTAATCGCGGCGCTTGGGGCGAAAGGTGAATTCCGGGTGCGCTTTGGCAAACGGATGGGCGACCTCGTTCAGTAACTGGCGCTTGCTGGCGCCGGCCAGGGCGGCGTGGATCAACTGCATGAACAGCGCACCGGAAAGATCGGATAGCGCATTGTTGTGCGTAACGTGCGCTTGCGCTTGCCAGGCAGCCATAGTCTCTGTCTCGTCCGCGCCAAAAGTGGCCAGGATCACGGGTAGGCAGCGCATCAATGCACCATTGCCGGCAGCCTCGACAGAAGGCTGGACGGCGGTTTGACCCGAGAGCCGGAAGTGGACAATACCGCGGCGCACGGTGTTGCCGATATCCACCGGGCGATTCCTCATCCACCCATCGAAAGCCTTGGCACAAGCCAGCGGAATAACCTGGCCATTGTTTTGCAGGATGGCATCGGATAGCGCCAGCATCATCCCGGTGTCGTCGGTGATCTGGCCCGGTTTCAGGTGCAACCAGCCTCCGCCGATGATTTCGTGATGCAAACCAAACTGGTGGCGAATCTCGGAAGGGGTCATGAATTCCAGCGTGGCGCCGAGAGCATCGCCCAATGCCACGCCCAGCATGGCGGCGTTGGCGCGGGCACTCGTTGTTGGTTGTGCAGGTTGGGCTGGCTTAGGCAAGTCATCGCTCCGGAAGGCTGACTGTATACTTTCAAGCAAGAAGCATGCCCTTTCCATTTCCTTGTGCTGGCGTATAACTGCCTATTTATTTTGCAGATTTTGTCGGGTATACCCACCTGCATTGTGGTGTGACAGACAAAAATCAGGGGATCTCACATGTCGATCTGTGCAAAGGTGTGCATCGGGCTGCTGGCGTTGGTTTCCCTGCATGCCGGCGCGGGCGAACTTTTCCCCTGGCAGATGCCGTGGGACGATGCCAGCGCCAATATCACCAGTCTTTCCAGCTGGAATGCGAAGCCGGCAGGCGCACAGGGATTTGTCCGGGCAGAAGGTGGGCATTTGTATGCCGGATCGCAACGTTTGCGCTTGCTGGGAGTGAACATCGTGTTCGGCTCGGCCAGCCCCTCCCGGGAAGATGCTGATCGCATTGCGGCGCGGCTGGCGCGATTTGGCATCAATATCGTGCGTTTCCATCATATGGATTCCAGCCCGGTTCCCAACGGTTTGTTGCAAAAAGACTTGCGCACGCTCGATCCGGCACAACTGGATCGTTTTGATTACTTTGTATCCGCACTCAAGCGCGAAGGAATTTACAGCGACATCAATCTGCATGTCGGCCGCAACTATCCGGGCTTTGCCGGCTGGGGCGAATCCACGCCCAAATACTGGAAAGGCGTGGACAACTTTTATCCGGCGATGATTGCACTGCAGCAGGATTACGCACGGGATTTGCTGACCCATCGCAATCCATACACCGGCAATCGTTATGTGGATGAACCTGCGGTAGCCCTGGTTGAGATCAACAACGAAAACGGATTGCTGCGGGAGTGGCGCAGCGGCAGCCTGAATGAAATGACCGAGCCCTACCGTGCGGAGTTGATGCGCCAGTGGCAGGCGTGGCTCGGGCAGCGCTATGCCAGCACGGCACAATTGCGGGCCGCCTGGGGCGTGGTGGATGAGCCGCTCGGGACGGAAATGCTCACGGACATGCGCAATGTTCGCGGTGGCGAACGTGGCTGGAATCTTCAGTTGGTCGGCGGGGCGCAAGCGGTGCTGGATGCAGGCGAAAGCCTGTCGACGCAACTGAGCATGGCCCGGCCCGGTACCGAAGCCTGGCATATCCAGTTGCACCAGAACGGCCTTGGTTTCGTGGCGGATCGCCCGTATACGCTGGCTTTGCGCGTGAAAGCCGATCGTCCGATGACGCTTGGCATCACCGCCATGCAGGCCCATGCGCCGTGGCAACGCTTGTGGGGGCAAACGCTTGTCGTCGGAGAGCAATGGCAAACCTTGCGCTATACCTTTGCGCCCAATCAGAGCGACAACGTGGCCCGGCTGACACTCACCGGCCTGGGGCTGGAGACCGGCAAGCTCTGGATTGAGGATGCCAGCCTCAAGCCCGGCGGCTTGCTCGGACTCAAGCCTGACGAGGCGCTGGAAAAAGGCACGGTTGCCGTGGTTGGCAATGGAGATTTCTTGAATCGCACGGCCGCAGGGCAGCGCGACTGGTTGCAGTTTCTCTGGGATACGGAAATAAACTATTGGACCGGAATGCAGCACTATCTGCATCAGGGTTTGGGCGCGCGCATGCCCATCATCGGCACGCAGGTCAGTTACAGCCCGTCGGCCATCCAGGGCTTGCTTGATGTCGTAGACGGCCATGCCTACTGGCAACACCCGCGTTTCCCCGGCAAGCCTTGGGATATGGATAACTGGCACATCGACAATAGCCCGATGGCCGGCATCGCCACTGGCGGAACGTTACCCGATCTGGCATTGCGCCGGGTGCCAGGCAAACCCTTCGTGGTAACAGAATACAACCATCCCGCACCCAGTTTGTACCAGGCCGAGGCGCTGCCACTGCTGGCAGCCTATGGCGCCTTGCAGGATTGGGATGGTTTTTTTGTGTATAGCTACGGGGCGCACCAGAAAGTCTGGAATCCCGGCTTTATCAATAACTTTTTCGATAGCCTTGCCAATCCGGTCAAGCTGACCAGCCTGATTGCTTCCGCCGCTCTGCTGCGGCGTGCGGATGTCGCCAGCCCCGGATTGCCATCGGTCAAACCGACACCATCGGCCCGCTGGATTGAAGCGATGCGCCGGGGCCATCTGATGCCATCGGCAGAAGACACGGGGGTGGCGCGAACCGAGGCCCTGGTGCGGCCGGTGAGTATGGATTCAGCTGCCGTCGATCCACAGCCCTTGCCGGTTCGCAGTGTGACGGGGGAATTGGTCTGGGGCGTGAATGGCGGGCGCACCGTGACGATCAATACCCCAAAAAGCAAAGGATTGATTGGTGGCAAGGCGGGGCGAATCGATCTGGACGGCGTAAGCATGGAGTTGCTTGAAGCGCGCAATGATTGGGGTGTATTGCTCGCCACGGTGATGACTGGCAAGAATTTCAGCAGTCCAGGCCGAATCTTGCTGACAGCCCTTGGGCAGATGGAGAACACCGGGCAGACCTGGCTGGATGACAAGAAAACCACGCTCGGCCGAAACTGGGGCAGGGCGCCTGTGCTGGTGGAAGGCATCGGCGCTCGTGTGGTGTTGCCGGTGCCCGCACACCGGGTCCACGCCTGGGCGCTGGATGAGCGCGGAAACCGTCGCGAGGCGGTGCCCGTTTTGGGTAACGCGCAAGCCAGCCTGGAAATTGGCGAGCGTTACCACACTTTGTGGTATGAATTGGAGCTGCGCTGACGCTGATCTTGCTTATTTCTGCCGCGTAATCCAGACTTTCCCGACCGGTTGCACATAAACAGGAGCGGGACATGAATGAAGGGGAGCAGTTCAAGGCCGTACCAGTACCTGATCGGGTCGATCCGGTTGCGCAATTGCCGGTCCATCGGCTGGATTTTCGATTCCACGGTCAGGGCGGCGAGTATTTTCGTATCTGGATCGTGAATCTGGCGCTGTCGATCATCACGCTTTCCATTTATTCGGCCTGGGCCAAAGTGCGGATGCTGCGCTACTTTTACGGCAACACCGAGCTTGCCCAGTCGCGCTTCGATTTCCATGGTCGCCCAACGGCTATCCTGATCGGCCGCCTGGTCATGCTGACATTTGTGGTGGCCTATGTTTCCCTGTCCAAGTTTGCTCCCTTGGGCGCGCTGTGCCTGATGCTGCTTCTCGGGCTGGTCAGCCCCTGGCTGATCTGGCGTTCGATGAAATTCCGCCTCGGCAATACCAGCTATCGCAATATCCGCTTCGGCTTCAATGGCACCCTGAAAGATGCCTACAAATATCTGCTGCTGACTCCGCTGCTGACGATTGTGTCCCTGGGGCTGGCTTTCCCGTTTGTGCAGCAACGCATGGCGCGCTATCTGATCAACCATGTGCGCTATGGCGATGCGCAGCTCGCGACCAAGGTTTCGGTGAGCGAATTTTATATTGTTTACCTGGCGATGCTGGGCGTATTGATGGGCTGCGGCATGGTGTTCGGCATTGTTGTGGCCTTGGGCGGCGCGGCAGTTTTTGCCTCGATGCACGGCGCCAAGCTGGATCACGCGATGTTTCCCATGTTGATTGCGGCGGGGGGCTTCGCATACTTGTTGATGCTTGCCGGCTATTTCCTGGTTGCCCGCGTGGGGATGACCATGCTGCAACAACTGATCTGGAACAAGGCCGATCTGACCGGGCATCGCTTTGAAAGCCGGATTCAGGTCTGGGCTGCAACCAAATTCCATCTCGGCAATATTGGCCTGCTGATCATTACCCTGGGACTGGCCTGGGCTTGGGTCAAAGTGCGCAGCGCCCGTTTCCGGCTGGAAAACCTGTCGCTGCATGCCTCGGGCGGGCTGACCGGCATCAGCGCTGTGGCCGTTGCTCCGGGTGGCGCGGTGGGTGAAGAAATGGCCGACATGTTCAATTTCGACTTCGCGCTGTGATGCTGCATGCGTTGTATTACGACGGCCAGCACGCCGAAGCGCAACCGGTTGAGCTGACCTGGGCCAATGCATGCCTGCAGATTGCCGGCGCCGGCGATATCCCGGCTTTCCCAGCCCACCGGCTGATGATTCGCCCGGCCGTGGGCAATATTCCCTGTCTGGTTGAATTGCCCGATGGCGGCATGCTGGAAATTGCCGATATCGAGGCGGCACGCCATTTTTTCGGGCAGCAGCGCAGTTGGATCGAACGGCTTGAAGCCTATTGGCGCTTTGCCCTGCTCTCGGTGCTGGCCACTACCGCCACGCTCGCCGCCGTGTATCTCTGGGGATTGCCGTGGGCGGCGGATCGGGCCAGTGCATTGGTCCCGATAAGCTGGGAGCAAAAACTCGGCAGCGAGACGCTTGCCGCACTGGATGAGCACTGGTTCGCCCCGAGTGCACTGCCAGCGCAACGCCAAAAAGAGTTGCGCGAATTGTTTACCCAGCAGTTCACTTTGCCTGCGCATTGCTGCCAACTATTGTTCCGAAAGGGTGGGGCGATTGGCGCCAACGCCCTGGCTTTGCCCGGCGGCACACTGGTCGTTACCGATGATCTGGTGGCGTTGGCGCACGATGACGAAGAAATTCTGGCCGTGTTGGCGCACGAAATGGGCCATATCCAAGGGCGGCACTCGGTGCGCATGTTGCTGCGGGCCAGCGGCGTTGGCGTGACATTCGCGCTGTTGACCGGCGATGTGGGCACACTGGGCAGCGTGCTGGCCTCGGCCCCGGCCGTTTTGATGCAGCTTTCCTACTCGCGTGAATTTGAAGAAGAAGCCGATGCCTCTGCTTTGCGCAGTTTGAAGGCCGCAGGCATCGCACCTTGCCGGTTTACCGATATCCTGAACCGCCTGACCAAAAAATCGCCATCTGTTCCCGGACTGCCACGCTGGCTGACGACGCACCCCGATACGCCGCAGCGCACCAACAGCTTTGGTGCGGGTTGCCCGGCGACGCCCGTCATCAAGTTGTGATATACAAGATTTGTCTCTTCCCCTCACAGCACCTAGACTTACGATCTCGTGCCCAATTTGAAATCCGATCATGACTGAGCTGAATACACTTTCCACGCGCGTGCGGCTATTGGTGGTAGACGACTCCCGAATTGTTCGCGCCACCATACGCAAGCATCTGGCCGAGGAATACGACATTGTCGAAGAGGCCGATGGCGAAGCGGGTTGGCGACGCATCGTGGCAGATGAAACCATACGCTTGCTGATTACCGACCTATCCATGCCTGAGTTGGACGGCATGGGCTTGCTGGCCAGGGTGCGTAGCAGCGAGGCCGCGCATGTCCGCCAATTGCCGGTGATTGTGATCTCCGGCGAGGAGGACGAAGCCACCAAGCACCAATGCGTTGAGGCTGGCGCGAGTGATTTCATCACCAAATCCACCGACCGGGCAGAAATGAGCGCCCGGGTGAAGGCCAATCTGGACCTTTGCGCCACCCGGCGCGAGCGTGACGAAAGCCGCCAAATCCAGGCGAAAACGGCCACGACCGACGCTGTGACTGGCGTGGGAACTTCGCACCTGCTGACGCTGCAATTGAAGCAATTGCTTGCCCTGGCCCAGCGCCAAAGCAGCGAAGTAACCCTGATGCTGATCGAGATCGACCATTTCCCGCCGCTGGCAGAAAAGCTGGGCGAACGGCTGGCCGGGCAAATGCTCAATCTGCTGGCCAAGCTGCTATCGGCCAAGCTGCGCCAGGAAGATACCTTTGTCCGGCTTGATGGCGCCTTGTTCGCCATTGTTTCACAAGGCAGCACGCTGGCCGGCACGCGCATTCAGGCCGAACGCCTGCGCCATGCCATCAGCCATGCCCGGATCAACTTCCGCGAAGAACAATTGCAAGTGACGGCCAGCTTTGTTCTGGCCAACTCTCATTACGATTCCGCCGATAGCCCGCAGACACTTTTGACCGCCGCGCTTTCCCGCTTGCGCGGTACACCGGGCGACAATCGCCTGCTGGCGCCGGAAATCGCGAAACCGCCGGTGTTCACCACCCCGTTGCTTTCCGAAGCGCTGGCGCTGCTGCAACAAGGCAAAACGGCTGAAGTCCGCCCGCACTTGCCGGCTTTGCTGGCCAACCTGTTGCCGTTGCTGGAGCTGGCCAATGCCGAAATGGGTTTGGGGTGGGCGCTGGAGAAACTGTACGGACGGGAGCCGTGAGCCAAACTTGCCGAGCTATGGATACCGCCTAGATACTGCCGGATCAAGTTTGAACTCGTCACCCCGGCGCAGGCCGGAGTCCAGGCGCTAAACCCGCAGCAATACGAGGTATCGGTATGCGGCAAGGGTTTTTCCTCCCGAAGCCGGGCCGGTATCTGGCCGAAGAGAATGCTCCCCGTAAGAAACACCTTGAGGTACAGAGCCAAGGCTGGTGCGGATTTACAGCCGGTCCAGCGGGCTTTGCACTCCGCGCCCGCCCTTGTTCAGCACATGCGTATAAATCATCGTGGTGCTCACATCCTTGTGGCCCAGCAATTCTTGAACGGTGCGGATGTCATAACCGCCTTCCAGTAAATGCGTGGCGAAGCTGTGGCGCAAGGTATGCGGCGAGACCAGCTTGGCAATCCCCGCCGCTTCCGCCGCTTTTTTCACAGCCCGTTGTACCCGCTTTTCATCCACGTGCTGCCGCCGCACCGCGCCGGAGCGCGGATCGGCCGAGAAACCGGCCGCCGGGAAAACATACTGCCAGCCAAACTGCTTGCCTGCGTTGGGGTATTTGGCCGCTAACGCATCCGGCAGCCAAACCTCGCCCCGACCTTGGGCCAAATCATCGTCATGCAACAATTTGCGTTGTGCCAATCTGGCCCGCAACAAATCCACCAGGCTTTGCGGCACCATCGTCACCCGATCCTTATTGCCCTTGCCCTCGCGCACTACGATCTCGCGGCGAACCAGATCCACATCCTTCACCCGCAAGCGCAAGCATTCCAGCAAACGCATGCCCGTGCCATACAGCAAGCGGACAATCAGCGAGAGTTCCGGATCATCCACCCGCCGGATCAAATCCATCACCTCATCCTGCCGCAACACGGAAGGCAAGCGCGCCGGGCGCTTGGCGCGGGTAATATCGTCCAGCCAGGGTAATTCTTGCTCCAGCACTTCCTGGTACAGAAACAGAATCGCCGCCAGCGCCTGCCCCTGCCCCTGCGTCGCCGCCGCTACATTCCGATCCGTAGCCAAATGCGACAAAAAAGCCTCAACCTCCACCTTACCCATTCCGGCAGGATGGCGTTTGTTGTGGAAAATGATGTATCGTTTGATCCAGCCAAGATAAGCTTGCTCGGTACGCAAGCTGTAATGCTTGAGCCGCAGCCGATCTCGCGCCTGATCAAGCAAGCGCGGCGCGGGAGCAGTCGGAACGGAAGAAGTGTTATTGGACATAGCGTTGCGTTATCTGACGTGATGCTTAAATTTAATCAACAAGTTGCGCCAGACGAAAGTGTTATCCGACAGTCGGATAACACAATAAAAGCCCGTTTTGGTGTCGAATTAACGTTAGACATTACACGTACATTCACATTTACCACTAAGGAGATTACATGAACTTTGTTATAAATATCTTTATTACGCTTCTGTTTTGTTCAGCAACCGCAATGGCAGCGCCAGCAAGTGACAGCTCGATAAAGCAATTGCTAGACGTTACCCAGTCTCGAAAGCTCGTTGATGGCATGCGTGCTCAGTTCGATTCATTAATGAACAATAGCATTCAGCAAGCTCTACAGGGGAAGACCCCAACCCCTAAGCAGCAACAGGCTATTGCAAATATGAGAAATAAAATGGTGGCTGTCATGCAAGGCGAGTTAGCATGGGAAAAGCTCGAGCCAATGTATTTACGCCTTTACAAGGAGTCATTTAGCGAAGAAGAAATTGTTGGCATGCTGTCCTTCTACAAAACTCCAGCTGGACAGGCTGTTATCAACAAAATGCCTGTGTTGATGCAAAAAACTATGCTAGAGGTTCAGAAGATGGTCTCTGGAGCTGCTCCACAAATGAAAAAAATACAAGAGCAGTTTGTTACCGAGATAAAGGCTGCAAACAAGTAAATGGCTAACCCATCATTCAACACGGACTGGCGCGATAAAACCTCGCCAGCCGGTTAATTCAAACTACAAGGGCTTCCCCGTCGAATGCAATAGTTTCGATGTTCTTTTCGGTTTGGTTTTTGCGGCGCCGCCAGTTCGATTCGTGCAGAAGGTGAAGGACTGCGAAACTACAACCGGTCATGTTGGGCATCAAGCCCGGACCCTGATAAAAGACGCGCGCGGGGGCCTCATTCGTTAGTCGGGAATTCACTACTTCCCCTTGAGCTAATCAGGCATTCCCCGCGCAGGTCCAACCTCTTCACTATCAACGCAGGCAGTTCGCGATGGTATTGGTCAGTGCATTCGGTTTTTCCTTTTGCAGACCGGGTTTGACAAGGCTTGACTGGCTCATCAGGCCGGCTGGGTCCGTTCCGCCAGTACGCACTCTTTCTGCTCTTTGCCTTCTTCCCGCTCCGCATACAGTTTGAAATCCTCGCCGTATTTGAGTATCGCCCAGCATAGCCGCGCATTCTTGGCCGCAATGGCGACGACGGCTTTCCAGTAGCCGCGCCGTTCCTGCAAGTTTCTGGCCCAGCGGCTGAAACGATCCTGCTTGTCGCCCAAGCCGGATAGCACCGCGCTGGCACCCATGACCAGCAGACTTCTGAGATAGGCATCCCCGGCTTTGGTGATGCGGCCGAGTCGGGTTTTACCGCCACTGCTGTATTGGCCAGGCGTGAGGCCGAGCCAGGCGGTAAGTTGCCGTCCATTGGCAAAGTCATGGCCGATGCCGATGCTGGCCAGCAGTGCGCTGGCGGTGGTGGGGCCAATACCGGGAAGCGCCATCAACCGCCGGCTGCGTTCATCTTGTCGGGCGGCTTCCTGGATCGCCGCGTCATACTCGCCGATGCGTTCGTCCAACCGGTGGGCATGGGCGAGCATGTCGCCGATACAACGATTGGCCCAGCCGGGCAGGTCTTCCAGGTGCGGGCCGATCTCGCGTTTCAGCCGCTCAACCTTCAGTGGCAAGACAATGCCGAACTCGCTGATCAGGCCGCGGATGCGGTTGTAGAGCGCGGTGCGTTCTTCGACGAACCCCTGGCGGGTACGGTGCAGGCAAAGAATCGCTTGCTGGTGCTCGTCCTTGATCGGAACAAAGCGCATGTGGGGTCGGGTGATGGCTTCGCAGATCGCGGCGGCATCGGCCGCATCGTTCTTGCCGCGCTTGCCGGAGAGGCGGTACGGCGTGACGAACTTGGGCGCGATCAAGCGAACCGTATGCCCGTGTTGCTGGAAAAGCCGCGCCCAGTGGTGCGCGCCGGAACAGGCTTCCATGCCGATCAGGCACGGCGGCAGCTTGGCAATCAGGTCCAGCAACTGCTCGCGCGGCACCTTGGGTTTGACCAGTTCGGCCTTGCCTGAGTCATTCACGCCATGCACGGCAAAGACGTTCTTGGCGAGATCGATACCAACGGTGATAATGGCCATGGATTTCCCCTCCTGTAAGCGATTTGATGAAATGTGGAAATTCCGTCATGGCAGGTCAAACTGCCAGCGGCTTCCGCCGCAGCCTCGGGACGGGGAAGTCCCTTTTATTCGTTGGGGGTAGCAAGTGATCCCCGGTATTTTCGAAAGGAAATGAAATGATGCGCCGCTTGGTAGTGGTCCTTCTGGAGTTGTTCCTCACGGTCGGCTTCGCATTTGCTGATTCGTTGCCCGCTAATCAACTTCCGATGTATGGCGAACGCGAGAAATCCGCGGAGATGAAGAACGCCGATGCAGCATTTATCGCGTCAATCGAGAAGCAAGGGCTGTCGCGTGAAGAAGGGGCGAAACAAGTTGTTCGGTCCGGGTGGTCGTATTGGGCGAAACGCGATCTCGCTACGGCCATCGCGCGCTTCAACCAAGCATGGCTTCTCGATCCAGAGAACGGAAATGCCTACCACGGCTTTGCACTCGTTACGTCGGTGCGCGGCGGTCCACCGACTGAGGTAGAGCGGTTCTTTCAACTTGCAGTGTCGAAGCCGCGAGTTGATCCGGAGGCATTTGTTGATTATGGGCGCTTCCTCTGGACCCAAAAGCAGTTGGATCGGAGCATGGTCCAACTCAATAAGGCGCTTCAGTTGGCTCCGAGTGCACGAAACGCTCGCTCCAACATTTCGTTCGTGTACTACCTAAAGGGCGACTTCGGCAACGCATGCACTTGGGCGAAGGACGCACAGAAGAATGGTGACCAGTTAGAGAATGGATTTCTTGAAAACATGTGTCGCCGTGCTGGAAAGTCGTGATGTGCCGGCTACCCCCAACCCTGCAATGCACCGGACCTGCGCGAAAAGCCGCGTAGGTCTTTGATTTTGAACGTTAGAGCTCACATGCCCACGCCGACTATTCGCCTGCCGAGGTTCGCAAATATCTGGATCACAGTGACGGGCGCGCTATTCATCGCGGCGCGCTTCTTCCCAGAGTATCGGTACATCTTTGTGGGCCTTGGCGACTCCTTAGCGGGTCCACTGATCTGCTACCTCAGCGTTACAGTGTCCGGTTCAGAGTTCAAGAAAACGAATGAGCAACAACAACCTTTCCTGAGGGTTCCCGAAGGCGGAAGACATGTCCGTGCACTAGCCTTTGCCTTTGGAGTTTGCATGCTTTTGCTTGGGGTGGCCGTCTTGGCCGGCCTCACTCCACCCTAGTTCTACGTGGTGGCGCCCTGCGGACCTCACATGAAACCAAGGAACCAATCGAGCTCTAACCCAGCGCTCAACCCCGTTCGCTTCGCTCTCTGGACGCTGCGCGATAAACCCGCGCAGCGCCGGTGAATTCAAATGTTGGACTTCATCGAGAACCATATATGCGCCTGTGGACACTACACCCTCGTTACCTGGATTCTCGCGGTTTGGTAGCGCTCTGGCGCGAGACCCTTCTTGCCCAAGCCGTTCTGGGCGGGCATACGCGGGGATATACCCATCATCCACAGCTGCGCCGCTTCCTCGATACGCCTTCCCCCATGGCATCGATTGCAACGTATTTGCATGCTGTTCACGCGGAGGCCGTTGCGCGGGGGTACCGCTTCAATGGCGCGAAAATTGTCTCTGATCAGCGTACGGTACGCATTGCGGCGAGCAGCGGGCAGCTCGAATACGAATGGAAACACCTTTTTGCAAAGCTGCGTGTTCGTGATCCTTCATGGCTTGGGCAATTCATGACGCTTGCCGAGCCCGAACCTCATCCGATGTTTCTGCTTGTTCCCGGACCTGTCGCGGAGTGGGAAGTCCCGCACCTGCCGATCCACACGGACACCGCGTGATGAAGTCGCGCCGCACCGGTGAATTCAAACGATAGCGCACATTAATTTTCGGAGTCTCTATGTCTGAAAAAGAAGCCCCAGTTGCTGTTGTCGCCTTGGAAATGCCACCAAGAATCAAGCCGAGCCTTTATCCCGAGCCATTTGCTTCACTTATGGCCGGGAGAGAAAAACGTCCGCTGGGCGATTTTTTCGGCTTGTCCAATTTCGGCGTCAACCTCACTCGCCTCGTTGCGGGCGCAAGTTCTGC
>JARLJJ010000567.1 GCA_031291275.1 Formivibrio sp. | reverse complement strand
GCCTTTGGGTTGGATGCGGGCGATCCCATCAAGGCGCTAACAGTGGCATACGGGACGAGCAACTTATGGCAAGGACTGCCGGTGCTCGTGGTGGTTCTGGGAGGCGGCTTTACCACTAATTTTGCGTGGTGCTTCGCACTCAACCTCCGTAACCGAAGTTTTGGCGAGTACGCTCGTGTTCCCTCTACTGATGCCGATGCGGAAACAGTACCAGATCCGAGCGCGCGCGCGCGCAAACGGCCATCACTGGCCGGGAACTACATTTTTTCAGGACTTGCGGGCGCAATCTGGTACATGCAGTTCTTTTTCTACACAATGGGTGAGTCGCAGATGGGTCGCTACAAATTCTCCAGTTGGACGCTGCTCAATGCCAGCATTATTATCTTCAGCACGTTGTGGGGAATTGCACTGAAGGAGTGGCGCGGCGTAAGCGCACGGACGACAATGTTGGTATTTCTGACGCTGCTAACGCTCGTAGGATCGACGATGATTGTGGGGTATGGGAATTATTTGGGGTCGCAATAGAGATTCGAAAGAGTACTTGGGACGGCCAATCAACCAAATACCGCGCCAACGTCATCGTAAATCGACCGAATCGCGAAATGCTGGATTTGGCGCGCTGAAACTGACTCGCTAGGGACAGAGATTACAACACAAGCGGGTGGTGGGGACTATGCTAATGCGGGTTGGAGTTGCCTAGTTGCCGTCTGCTCGGGAAAGAACAATTGTGAAAAATCGACGTGAGTTCCTGAAAAACGCGGCAACTGGAGCAATGCTAATCGGGCCGCAATGCAATTTGTCATTCGCAGAGTTGTTGGGACAATACGCGAAGGGAAAGCAATCACGAGTTGTAGTGGCCAGAGACGCTACGCTTCACGATCCGAGTGGGCGCATAGATGAAAAGCGTGTGATCGATCTGCTTGACCGGTCCATAGCGGCGTTCACCGGACGCGATCATCCGATTGATGGGTGGAAGCGGATCGTGCCACGGGATACGGTCATCGGCCTAAAGGTAAACACGGTAGGCCTGAAGCCGATTGCTACCCATCTTACGCTGATATTGGCAGTCGCAGAACGGCTTCAACAGGCAGGCGTGCGCGCCGGGAACATCCTTGTATGGGATCGCACAGCCGGCGAACTCGAGGCCGGCGGGTTCACTATCAACACCGACCCAAAGCGGGTTCGCTATTTTGGATCCGATGTAGCAGGTTTTGAAGACAAGATTGAAACCTGGGGCGTCGCGCGGGTTCGTCTGTCAAAGATTCTCACACGGGAATGCGGGATGGTACTGAATCTTCCGGTACTGAAGGATCACGCTGGAGCAGGCATCACATTCGCGATGAAGAATATGTACGGGGTGATTGACATGGTAGGCCGCGATGCCCTACATTCCGCTTGCTGCAACCCCGGAATTGCCGACCTGAACAGCATTCCTGCGATTCGTAACAAGGTCCGATTCACCATTGGCGATGC
>JARLJJ010000566.1 GCA_031291275.1 Formivibrio sp. | reverse complement strand
TCTTTCGTATCACCCGCAGAATTTCTAGGATTGCGGCCTGCGATTTTCGCTGTTTTTTCTTCATGCGCTACATTGTAGCACTTACGCGATGGAAATGCGAATAAAAAGGCATTACATGTCTTTCAGTGAAACCGCAGGGTTTCTAAAAACACAAACATAGAAATTAAATTATGCCTGAAGAAAATGAAATTAACGGGGGCAAGCTGGCTCTGGATGTTTTTGAATCGGCGCGGACACTCTCATGCAGTGTCCAGCTTGTGAGAAAACTAATTCGTGCCCAAAAACTGCCAAGGATTAACGGAGTGCGTAAAATTCTGGTGCCAGTTTCGGCTCTGGAAACTTTCGTATCCCAAAACGCAACGATCAACTAAACGAACAAACATCAACAACAACCAATCAATATGAACATATCAAATTCATTCGTCGGCCCCATCACCGGGGAAACATTTAAAAATGTCACCCTTCAAATGGCTGACGGAACCACCCAGTCCATTCAACTGGACGCCAATAACCCGCAACATCGCGCACTGATGGCGGCTGCGGAAAAGGCCTGGGTGAAAACCCATGCGCCGTCGCTGATTCACGTGGTTAATTCTCCCGATTTGCAACCGTCCGCAGTGCTTTAATTATTCTTATGAACATCAATGAGCAAATGAATCTACCGTCCGCGATAGCGGCTGAAAATGAACCGGGGAAAATGATGCCGTGGCCCAAAGAAGTCGCTGCGCCTATCGTCGTCCAACCAGACGAAATTCCCAATTGCATTCAGACACCCACCACAGAATTCAATCACGGATGCTATCCGGGAATCTTCCCTCTCAAGCCATGAACGCAAAATCATTTTTGAACAACGTGCCGGCACTGAACCTCTCCGCTCAGACCGAGCAGGAACAAAAAGCACTTGCGGAAGCTGAACGGCTCCGCGCCGAACGGGAAGAAAAGCTTCAAATAATCCAGCATTACGCCCGTCTCAAAGACAAGCTTACGGGGGCGCATTCTCAACACAGCGCGGCATGCGCTAAAATAGACCGCCTCGTCAACTGGCCAATCGAAGCATTGTATTCGGATTTCCTTGAGGGGCGCATTGCAATTGAAATTTTGGCAGAGCGGATTTCAGCCGTGGAAGTGGCTAAAAGGCACGCTGAGCCATTGAAAAAATTGCTTCACGCGACAACGATTGAACGCGCTGAAACTGAACTGGCCAATTTCGAGCGACTTTATAAAAAATTCCTCGAAGGCGTGGAATTGGAGGCCGTGCCGGAAGCGCCAGCCATCGCGGCAACACTGCCAAAAAATCATTTCGTAAACCCTGATGGCTCCGCACGGATGGTTCAGGATGCCATGAAACCTCTGCCCTAATTATCTTATGGGTATCCACCGCCGCCGATTCATCTACCGCCCGACTGACGTCGTAACTCAGTCTCCGGTGCGTGCTCCTGCCCCGTCCACGCCCGCGCCGGAGCCGACCAAAACATCATACCGCCGCGTCTTGAGCGTGTGTGGTGATGGAAAACTTATCTGGCATCAACCGTCTCTCAAAACAACAACAAAACCATAACTAAAAACAAAATCCCCGCGCCAGCCCGGAAAGCAAAGCGCGGGGAAATAACCGATCTATGAACATACTTAACATAAGTGCATCCATTAAGGAAATAAAAAAGCTTCACGGTGACATTCTCAATGCAGCGCGAACGACTCTGCCAAAGGCAATTAAAATTGGCGAACTGCTAACGGGCATTAAGGACAAAACCGGGCATGGCCATTGGCTCCCGTGGATTGAAAAGAATCTCCCCTTTTCCGAACGTACCGCTCAAAATTATATTCGGTGCTTCGATGAAAAAGACCGGCTGAAATCCGCAAATGTTGCGGATTTGTCCAGCGCTTACCTTCTGCTTTCGGAAACTAAAGCCGAGCCTGCCGACTCTGAGTTTATGTCCCTCGATACGCGCATCCGGCAGGCATTTACGGATGCGAAAGAGACTGTCGCGCTGTACCCCGCCGAATCAGGATTGTCGCAAGCGTCCGGTATGGACGCACGCATCACCGAAGCGGGTTTTGACGGGTTTATCCGGCAGCAAGGCATAACGCTGGCGGACGGTGATTTAATCGCACTTACAGTCATCGGCAAAGCCTATGAGGATGGCGCTACGCTGACGGGGGGAACGATTCTGGAAATTCTTAACCGATTTAATCCGGCGAGAAACGAGGTGCTGGCCGCATGAAGTCGCATTTGAGATTTAGCAAGGCCAGCGGAAGCGACCGCCGAAAGGTGGAGCAAATCATCCGCCGTGGTAATCGTGCCACGCGTCGGCAATTCGTCGCTGTCCGCCGCCGCATTTTAGAAAGTGGGGACGTCTATGTCACTTGAACAGGCAAGGAGCATACCAAAGCGGCGCGAGTCCACGCCAGCGGATGAGTCATTTGAGCAATGGAGCAAAGGGCGCATTGAGCGATGCACCCGTGAACAGGCGGAATATGTCCAAGCCCAACAACGGCTCGCGGATGAAGCGGGGAAATATGGGACCACTGCCGATTTCATGCAGCGGCTGGCGGCGCGGATTTATTCGCCATCGGTTAAACCCGAGGAACCGGCGACGCGTTTTTATGTCGCCAATACGGTGATTTGTACCCCCGGCAATCTCACAACCATTTCCGCGCAGGCTAAAGCCGGGAAGTCTGCCGCCATCGGCGCAATGATCGCCAGTACCTTTGCGGCCGATGGCGCGGATTGTCTTGGCTTCGTGTCTGAAAACCCGGAG
>JARLJJ010000565.1 GCA_031291275.1 Formivibrio sp. | reverse complement strand
TTGTCCGTGCGCATCCGCTCCACCGCGCGGATCTTGAACTCCGCGCTGTACCTCTTCCCAGCCCGCTGCTCCATCGCTCAGTCCTCCATTCGATGAGAACTGCCCCCTTTCAGCCTGTCTCAAAAATGGGGTTCACTCCAAATTGTCCTTCGGCGAGACTCGACTGACTCACCTGGCGACCAACAACTTCGGGGTGTCGATACCCGCATTTCCGCCCTCCTCATCTCGCGGTGAACCGTAACCGGGTCTGGCTGTTGACCTGCGACTTCGCAGGGTAACCGAATATCGGGCACGCCACCAAAGGCCGCGTCATGAATCGTCATAAGGTCCAGCACCTAGGCGTGCCCGATGACGCGGAGGAAGCCGACCTGTCTCTGAGGCCAGAACCGGTGGTTCGAGTTTAGCGGAGGTGCGGAGCGTCGACCGACCATGCAATTCGATAGACTCAACGGCCCAAGCGCAAGCACAATGAGCCCCCGGACCGCGATCTCGGAAGTTGTCTTTGATTTAGTGCCATAAGGTGAAGCCGTATTTCGGCAACCAACTTTGGCACCCCAAGCAATACCTTTCGGCATCACATGGATCGACGATAGTGAACGTGGTGGTCACAACTGAAGGTCTTGTAAGTTGGACGGGACTCAAGACTGAACCAGCCAGTACGATTCACCCTGAAGACCCCGTCGATAGGACCCAACAACGATGGGGTGAATACTTTGCAAACTGAATACATAACAGGTCCCAATGCTATCGGTTTAATGCACACGGTCGCGTAGCAGTTCGTAGGAATTCCGTCTGTTGTCAAAGTGCGGCTACCGCACCGACGCTCATCAACTGTCTATGCCGGAACGGTCGTCTGTTTTGGCCATTTTACCCGTAGTACCGTGGTCTGCCTGCGCCCGATTGCCACCTGCCTGTCGTGACCGCCGGCCGGCAGAACGAAGAGCGGCGCTCATGCCGCCGACGGGATCCCTCGGACTAAGACTTCTCTTGCTAGCCAACGGCGAAACAGCCGCTTCCACCACGGCGCTCGCTTAGAAACCCAAGAAGTGGTCGTGTCGATTTTGAGTCCGGAACTTCGAAACCATTGTTTCAACTTCCAGACCGATGACGCATGCATACCGACGCGCTTGTAACTGCCAATACCTTCAAGGGCCACTTCTCCCTTCACTCTCTTCCAGATTATGCCAAGGTGAGCCGTATTCGGAGCACTAGCAATGATGACTCCCTTCGGCCCCAGCACCATCGCCAACTGTTTCAATAACATCTCCGGCTGGGGAACAAGGTGCAGCAAGTTCACGATTAGCACAGCATCAAAACGTCGCCCCGAAAGTCGTTCCAAAATCTGAGAAGTATTGCCATACAATACATCCAGACCCCTCGCTTCAGCGCAATTGCCTATCACAGAGTCCAAGGCAACGGCCGTAACGTGCATACCTCGTTTCTGGATCTCCGACTCTAGTTCGCCAAGGCCGCAGCCAAATGACAATAGCGTCTTTACGTGGCTAGGTATTGAGGCAATAATATCTTCTTGAGCTGGCTCATAATAACTCTTTGACCATCGCAAATGCTGTAACTTGGTCTCGGTTGAAAGCAGCACAGTAGCCGGTCGAACCCCTGCGGCAATGTCCTTCAACGCCGATACTTGGCGCTCAAGGTCGTCAGCGGAAATTCCGAACTGCCCCAAGTACTTGTTAGGTAGGTGCTCGATCACGAAATCGTCGAGACGTGAAATACAAATGAGCTTGCGAAAGCCGCACTGAGTGTACGGGTCGGTCGCGGCTGTGACCAGCAAGTCATACCTCTCTTGGTGGGGATCAACGAGAAATCCGCCCGACAGCATCGCCCGACGTAACTGGTCACGGGTTAAGATATAACTGGCGGCATGTGCGTTTGTAAATGATGCAAACATTTCAGATCCACGTCGGACGACGGAGGCTGGTTCCCAATGGAAATGTGAGTTTATTGTCGAAAATCGCTTTTCTCCGACAGCGGTCTGTTCAGCCCGAATGAATCCCGCGACCTCGTCGTCGGCCAACATGGCGGCGACGTCCAAAAACGCAGCGATGTTATTTTCCTTAATGAGAGTATCGTCTTCTGAGTAGATGAAGAGATCATATTCATCGATATGTTCGGCAAGAATTCTCTTGTGCGCGAACGGAAAAGTCCACGGATCTCCCGTAGGCTGGTGCAATACTATCTCTACCGAGTCACCGTGCTCCTTTGGGGTGTTCGTCAATATGACAACGTGAACGTCATAGGGAAGCGAAGCATACTCCCGCAAAAGGCACCGGAGGTATTGGTCATTCTTCGTTCCGTAGTTGGCGATGACAACGAGGATTTTTTTCATACCGACGGTTTTTTCCACAATCACGCTTTCTGGAAAACCGCTAAAGTGCGGTCAGGACGAAGCGAAGCAACAGTGCCCAGCGTGTGCGTCCTTGAACTAGCACTACGGCTGATGCGGGTTGGCACAATTTGACGGCGTGCATTTCAGTCGACTCTCCTCCGAGCCCGGCCCAAGCGGCCGTCGCTCGTCACCAGAATGACGGTGATTGCCGGCGGCCCACGCATTAGCCCAGTTGTTAAAGCCCGACAGAGAATGGGCCAAACCGGAGGATCCGCACGACCGTCCCGCTCTTTGATGCGCTTTGACTGGCCACTTGGAACTCGGCACACGAAATGTTTACAAAATACGACCGAAGGTACTGAGGAGCCGGTTCAAGTTGTGGTTTCCATCTGTGGGTATTGGCACCTGCCAAAGGCCCGGTCCAACTGATTTCATATTCCGCGCCATTGCCGCGTTTCTGAGTATTTAAAGAGTGCGGACGAGCTGTAGGAGTCTGCTAGTTTGCGATTCTAGACGCCGGCCGCAGCTCGGGATACAGATAGACTCCAGGCTTGTCGGGGGTTCCTGTAACTACAAAGGCTTCACACTCCCGGGCGAGAGCGGCTTGACGTACTTCGCGTTTGACGACTTCCAAGAAATGATGTGGCAGAACGATCCGGGCCCCTGGCAACGGCGACCTGCACTAAAGTCTATTTGGCCGTTACTGTGACGCCCTGCGGCGGAGCAGGAAGAGCTGCGCCGAGCACATAGAAGGCGTAAGCACCGATGTCCCAGGCGCCGCTCGCGCCACGCGCGGTCCCGTTGGCGTCTACATCGTAAGGAGCACCGAGATCAACGCCCTTACCCCGCGGGAAGGTTGACCCTACTGTAGAGATCAAAGAGTAGTCATGATTGAGAAGGTCGCCGAACGGATTCGAACCGGAATGTATACTGTGCGTACCGCTGCAACTGCCGCTCGACGTGAAGTCGTAGTCCGTGTCACTGAGGCCGTTGCACCCTGTATTCCACCAGATATTATTCCTGCCTTGAGAGCCGGCAGCCCAATTGCCTCCATTCGCCGTCATTACGCCTAGCGAGATGCCGTCGATGGTGTTGTTGTAGAAATAGGCGGGACCATTTGCACCCATCTGCGTTTCCATGATGCGCGCATTTGTGTTAGTCTGCGCATACCAGAGATTGCCATAGATATACATAGTGCCATTGTCACCGTTCAGCGCCATGATCCCCTCATCTTCGTACTGATATATCTTATTGAAACGAAAGGTCAAATTGGTCGTTCCGCTGGTGACAAATACATCAGGGTGGCAAACTGCGCCATTGTCGTCAAATACGTTGTAGATCTGGTTGTATTCAAAGATGGCATTGCTCGTACGCATATTCCAAATAGCTGTACAGGTCCCATGGAAACGCACGTACTGAACTGTCAAATGGTCAATCACGTCGTAACTAGATCCATTCCAGGCCGTCAGGTCGAGGCTGCGATCATCCCCGGTATGGTGATGCGAATGCAAGTCGCTTGGCCCCGCTAAATCTAGGTTTCGAAGAGTCACGTAAGAATTGCCGCGATCAAACGAAACGGACGTGTTGCCGGATCCGTCGCCGTGCGGAATGAGGATTCCTGCATCTACCTGCCCATCGACGGTGACATAGCTGCCAACATTCAGAGCGCTCCACGTCATGCCAGCTACTGTCACGAGAGAGTCAAATCCCGCACTCCAGCCGGTGTCCGAGCCGTGTGCTGCGCCCGTAGCACGCTTTATGAAAATCCTCCCGGTGGCGGTGTCTGCGGTCCCGCTCTTGCCGATTGTCATTGTGCCGTAGCTCCCCCCGGCAATCCAGATGGTGTCGCCCGGAGCAATGGACGACCAGGAAATACTACTAACGTTGGGCCAGGCATTTGCCCATGAGGTGCCGTTGCTAGAGCCGGCAGCACCGGCTCGGACGTAGTAGCTCGTGGCCATGGCTTGGGCCGCCAGAACCGCAAGAAGCGCAACGAGCAGTAGGCAAGATCTGCATAAATAACGGGAAGATCGGGACTGACTCATCACTGGATTCTCCTTCATCGCTCGGCTTGCGGCCATCCGCGGCTGAGTAAGGAACATAGATCTATCAGGAACTGCGCACGCGTTGCTCAGCAAATTCAAGAGCGTTTCGATTGCACTGGGAGCCGATACCCGAACGCGTTACGATTATTAACATCTCGACAGACTCTCAACTCGGTCGTCACTTAGGTAGTTCCGGGTACCATGCGGCCACGGAAGACGACCGACCGTCTACGCTACTGACAGCAGTCGCCGATAACAGCCACAGATTTGACAACCATATGCTACTCCTCGGAGTCCAGCCGGTCAAGCCTTCAGAGCTTGGCGCCAAAACGACTCCTCTGCGTTCTTCAATTTTTCCCTGGCATATCCCGAGACCGGTAGCTAGCCGTATACAAACCCGACTTTGCGGGAAAAACAGCGTACGACACTCCCTTAATCGTCTCCACCACATACGACACCGGTTTGCCATCTTGCGCAAGGCTTGCCAAGCGAGAATCTCCGAATTTCTCTGGCAGCAACGCGTGCAACCCTACGGCCCCGCGAGCAGCGGTCACCTTGAACGTGAGCATTCTTCCACTCCACGTAATCGATTCAAAAGCAGACCCGTTGCGGCCATCCAGCCAAGTCAGCATTTGCCTGGCAGAGACAACCGGGACACCGCGCTTCTGCGCAGAGGAAACCAATTGATCGGCCCACAGTTGGCTGCTGCAGGCATCACCGCTGCACTGCCTCAAGAGTTGGTGCATCTTGGGAAAACGGCCACCATTAAAGTCGGTGTGCATATTCGCTGTAAATACGCCATAGAACCCTCGCGGTCCGATCGCGTTTTCAAACAGGCGATCCATGAAATCCGGAAGTACCTCACCAGACTCATCTGGTACTTGCGTTGCCACCTGATACACATCAATGATCGTTCCGTCCGTCTGAGCAAATCGCATGGGCATGCCGGAACCGGTAAACAGCCCTGGTGTCCGAGCGACCCACGATCGCGGCCAGTAATAGTATGACGTGTCGAGACGCACTCCGTGCTTCAATTCAATCTGAGCTTCACTAGCCCAATCGCTCCAAGCGATGCAGTGTGTCCGGTTTGTCACCGGCGATGGAATACTTGGCAGCTTTATCGCGAAAGCGCTGAATTGTGTTGTAGCCGCCGAATCGAGACTCTCTGGAGCCCAATCTGCGCACCGACTGGAAAGATGGACCGCCACTTCAAATCCTTGCCGCGTATACTTCTCGGCCTGAGCGTTGGTAATCGGAGCACGTGTAAGAAGGTATGAAGTGCCGCGAACGCACTCCCAGTTTGCGACGACACAACCTTGTGGGCTGCTTGCGATGAAGTCATCAAACCTCGCTGCGGTAGCGCCACCGCCGTGATCGTCACCCGTCATAACCATGACGGCTTTCTTTGCGAACGGGAAATACCAAAACCGCGGCAGGGGTTTCCTATTCACGTTCAGGTGCAATATCAGGTTGGCCAGAAGACGTTGCTGCTCGTCGGCCTGCGGAATGGCTATGTTATTGAGGTCGACCCAATCCCTCTGTGGATCAGCCTTAGCATTGCCAAAAAACAAGTCCACCGACCGGATTGGGCCACCACGCCTCACGCGAGCTTGTCCGGCCCAACTTGGATTCCCTTGGCGCGTGTAGACTACGGAACGCGCAAGGTCGTAGGTGAACGCCGCAGCGCTTCCTCCACGTCCGATGTTCCGACGAACTGTCACCGCTGGGTACGGTGTCATAGTCTGGGCAGTGGAACACAATGCCGCAACAACTGATGCGCCATCGGGCAGGTATAAGTCGGCCGTGCCGTGAAACTGCATTGGCTGTCCTACGATACCGGTTCCAGGCATCGACGACGTATCGATACGCAAGTAGGCATTCGAAAGCGTACTACCAGCGCTGCGAATCCCGAACAAACGTGCCAGTTGCCTGTCCGGTCGCAACGCTATCAGATTCCCGCCTCCATTCACCCATGAATTGAACAGGCTCGACTCCCGTCGAGAAAGGGCTACATGCCCTAAAATGACCACATCGTACCGATTCAAGGTCTTTGCATTCACGGTAGAAATGTCCACGGTGTCAAATGCGTTAAATCCTTCTGCTTTTAGGATCTCTGAATTGTAAAAACTGAACTTATCACCACTGCCGCCAATCAGAAGGATCGGAGCGGACGCCGCAAACATGTTGGCGGCGACCACGACTAGAAGCAATAACCAGAATTGCGCAACTCGACGGACAATCTGAGTGTTTATACTCTGCCTAACCACATAAGCTCGAACCTTCACAGCTATGTTATCTCCGTTGAATCTTCCGTTCGTCCTTCGTGGTTCCAGCGCGGTTGATCACGCCAGAACGTACGCTTCCGGAACCATATCCATCCGAGTACGATACCTAGTAGCGTCACTACGCCTTCTACGATTGCCGCAACCATCGCAAACAACCTGGGATGGGCAGTGTAAAATGCAATCAATCGTCGCCCCGTAGCGCTCGTCGAGAGCGTCATATCGCGTAGGTCCGACAGTCTCCGGAGAGCCGCAGCTACAACACTTGCTCTTGCGATGCTCACATCGGGCACGGCCAGACCGTCGCCGTATATAATTTCAGCCCGACGAACTTGGTCGCGGTCAACCACCACGTCAAAATTGAGCTCACCTCGCCACACCTGATAGGGAACGTCCTTACCGTCCACTCGAACCGAACGTATCGGGACGAGTAGATCCTCCGGACGCCGCACTCGCAACACAACTCTATGCGCAGCCGGGCTAGCCAGAGTAAGCACCGGAGAAAGCGCCAGGATGTCGTAGACCTGCTCCTCTATCCGCCGCATCAAATAAAGATGTTGGGTAATGTACCCCAGGCTTCGCCACTCGGTCGCTGGCGCCATCCGGTTAACTTTATCGGCGACGTCGTTGAATGCCCCTATACCCGAGGAGAAGAACTGCTGATGTGCGTAGAATAGATTCGGATTACCCAAATATGCATTAATGGCCACCAACGTGAAGGACACCGGCACCTCGCACGAGTACCGCTTGATGCTCAAAATGTTCTCAAAGGCGAGAGTTTCAGGCCTCAAGAGAAATAGCGGATCGTCCGGGACCTTCGCCGCCAAGGGTACATTGTCCGAATTGACAGTGGCCCAATAGTTCGTAGTTCTCAGAACATGAAACGTTCTCTGCGGTGCTACTGAATGCGGAAAGACCATCACCTGATCGTATGGGATCCCAGTACGCCGTTTGAATTCCTCCATCCGGGCCAAAGCCTGCCTGGCACTGAAAGCCTGCTTTTCAAAAGGGTGCTCCGAGTAATTGCCGAACTCCGCGTGATTATGATCATCCCCATGTATGCATACGGAAAAGCGATCGGGGTGTGCGCGAAACAGTTCGACGACGTCGTGGTCACTCCTGTCAAAGTTCCACGGGATGAAGCCAATTGAAGTGTGAAACTTGTGCTTCTCCATTTCAAGGAACAGGCCCAGATAGTTCAAATTGCCATATTGTCGCGCCAGCCATGGGTCGTCAATGGTGAGGTTTGCGTACGAGCCCGGCATATGCCAGGCTCGGTCACCGGCGGCATTGCGTATAAACACCATCACCGGCAGGATGGTTGAAAAGCGCTGGATCACGCCATGGCTGCTACTGTCCTCCCGAATCCCCTCTGGAAGAAGCTCTGTCATGGCGAACATGTGGTGGTTCTGAGTTCCAAACTCAATGAACGTCGGGAAGCTAGCTGCCCCGGTGGCCCCTGTCACAATACGGCCGACAAAGCCCTTGGCCAACTCCAAGCCGCAGGCGAAGTGTCCACGATATGGCAGGGAAACACCGGCTAACTCTCTCGCGACATCGGAATCCCGCGAAACCTGTAATTGCCAATCTCCAATTCGCGTCGCATCGCCATCTTTACAGCCTGAAATCGCAGTTCCAAACCATCTTGCAAGCACACTAGCGCCGCGGTCCGGGCTAGAAATGAAGATCATTGCCGGTATACTGCGGCCCCCTGTCCTGAGCAGCGCAGAAAGCACTGAGCTCCGGTCCAGGCCCGGCAGTGCGTCTGCGTCGAGGATCACTCCGACCGTTTCTTTGTCCTTCGCAGCCGCAACAACTCCATCACTCTGTTTTGATTGCCCGGGCTGCACGACGCGAACATCGAGGCCATAGAAACGTGCCGCGACATCCACTTGCTCCCGAAGTGCATGGTTCTGCCCGTTCCGCGCGACTAACAAGACGGCCGCACCTTGGCAGAGGACCGCACTGGTCATCAGCAGGAGGGCTGCGCCAGCCACTCTCTCCGCCAACGCCATAGTCAGATTCAACCGACTGAAGACGCTCACACTCTTAACTCCTGCACAACCGCGTTCCACCACTGCTCAGCCGCGCCTCTTTGTGAATAGATCACCAGCATTATCGACGGTGCCCCAGTGCCAGTTGTCCTGCGCTTCGCTTTCATTCCCGAACCAAATTGAATTCTGAACGGCACTGGCTGCGGCCTTACCCAGGCTCTTCCGGCTTGCCTCGGGGGGCGCGCTTTGCCTGTTCGCAATTCGCCGATAAGAATATGTCAGAGCAATCAATATCCACAGGGTATACCCTGTCTGGCCCCACGAATACATGCTAACGCTGTACATCTGCAAATACCAGATGGCAAATACAATAAGCAAAGTCAAACTTAGATATCTCGATGGCTTCGGAAGCCTCATGAACTGCCGCCACGCTGCCCAGGCGGGATTCATAAGCATGATGAGCATAATTGCTAATCCGACGGCCCCTGTTTCAATAAGAAACTGCACCCAACTATTGTCACAACTGAGAAACACATGGGGCTTGTGGGCCAGTTCTCCCTCAAGGCGAACCGAGTAAAAGGACTCCGGGCCATAGCCCCACAAGAGCCGAGAGACTGGACCGCCCGATAGGCGGCGCACTGCGGCATCCAGTAGCGCTTGCCGATAGGCGTATGATGTGCCAGTACTAGTCTCAGTGTCGAATGTATTGATGTAGATACTCTTAATCGTCAGCCACACACCCGGCCGGAGAACTAGCACTAGAACCGAAATCAGCGCGACGTACGAGATAGCCCGACGCACCTGCCCTTTGCTAAAGAGCAGGAGTAACAAGCATCCCAAAATTGTGTCGATCCACGGCCCCCTACTCCCAGTTTTGTAAAGGTTCAGAAACATTAGAGCAAGGCCAGTCCACAAAGCGATTTTTTTGACGGTCGTTGAGACCACTGTCAATAAATAGAATGCTAGGATGATAGCCATTGCCAACGCCGCACCATAGAGGATCGCGTGGGGATACGTCGACTGAATTCTCATGTCGCGGTCTGGAGCAGTATCTTCCCAATGGTGCGCCGCTGCCGGAAAATAGCTCAGGATCGTCCAGCCTTGATATGCTTCTGAGACTCCGAACAAACAGCACACCACAATCGCGAGGACAATTGCCACTATGATCCTATTGATAGTTTTTACACTAGAGATAGTCTTTACATATATGAAGTACACTGCATAGTATTCAAGGATTACGGAAACAGCCTTCTTGATGCTGGTCATTACATCAAGCGAGTTGGCTGCCGCTACAAGATACCAGCAGACGTTCACAATCAGCAATGCCTTCAGCGGTGCAGGTAGCCGCCTCGCCTCGCGATCCGCACGGCCCGCAGAAGTCAAATACAGGAGAACAAGAACCCCAATAATGACTCTGTGAATTGTGATCGTGAAAAAGCCCGCGTCGATCGGAACCAAGACGATCAGAAATGCGGCAAATGGGAGGCTGTTCTCCAGGCCTTGCTTAGACCGCGCCAGGGACAATAGGGCAATGATCGCGATCAGATCGATGATGACTACGAGTGCCATCTCTGGGAGTCAGGTCCGCCGTTTCATGCTTGCGCCCGCTGCCTGCGCCAAGTGAGTAGGGATCGGCCGCACCGTTTGAGAGTGCGCGCCATCCTGAGCAACTGCTGGGTCCGCCGGACACGAACAAACGACGCCTCCCGGGTCCGTTCCTCGCGTTTCATGTAGAGCCATGCAAAGCCGGCAAGGAAGAACGCGGGCGCGATCGGCGTTCGGTGCTCAAATGTGAGCTTGAACGCCTTGACGACCACAAACAGCGGATGGCTATAGGTGTAATATTCAGCCTTACCACGCTCCCAACAGACCCTATTAAACTGTAGACCACCACCTGTCGGACGCCGATGGATCACTTGATGTTCAAATAAACTCTTTGTCGTCCATCCGTGGCTCCAAGCCGAGACTTCATCCGCGGTATCCCAGCCGATGCGGGGCGAAAGTGGGCCGATCTGCTCGAAACATGTCCGTCGATACATCTTCACGGCGCCGCGAACGTGGTATTCCGGACACTTCTCCAGGTAGCACTCTC
>JARLJJ010000564.1 GCA_031291275.1 Formivibrio sp. | reverse complement strand
CACGATGCGCTGTGGAACTGCAGGCATGCGCAGCAGGATGCTATCGACCCCGACGTGGGTGTTCTTGGCAAAGGCGGAGATGGCGCCCAGGAAGGTCAGCCAGACAAACAGGTAACGGGCCAGTTCCTCGGTGATGCCCAGGTTCGAGTTGAAGCCGTAGCGCAGGACGACGTTGATGAAGACCAGGATCGCCATGAGCCCGATGGTGGCAACCATCAGACCCCGTAACAGGCGGTTGGCCAGGGTGAGTAATGACATTGTTTCCTCCAAATGTACTGTGAATCATGCGAACACCAACGGGTCGCGTTGATGCTTTTTCTCGCTTCCTGATACGACAACCTTGTTCGGATCAAGGTCGCAGATACCCTGTTGCTTTTCTTTTTATTTGGGCGGGGCAAGCATGTAAGCTTGTTATTGGGATACTAGTATCTATCGATGCTTATTGTAAAGTGGTATTCCAGTATCTAATCTAGTATTTTAAATTTTCGGTGACACGGATCAAATCCATTTGCTAAAGCCATCCCAGCAAAGCTTTAAACCTGTGATGAAGATAAATGCATAAGAAAGGCGATAAAAAAGTGCTGCATCGATGCGATCGTGCAGCCATATGCCTAGTTTGACGCCTATTGGCGCCAGAGGTGCCAAGACCAATGCCGTGGCGAGATTGGTGAGTGAAAGTTGCCCAAGCAAGGTGTAGGGAATTAATTTGACGTAGTTGATCACAGTGAATAGCAAGGTCAGCGTGGCAACCAGTGTTGTTTTATCCAGTTTCTTGGGGAGCAAATAAATCATGATTGGCGGGCCCCCGGCATGAGAAACAAAGCTCGTGAAACCCGACAAGGATGACCAAAGCGCAGCGCTGATCCGTTCGGGCAGATGCCAAGGGCTACTGAGTCGACCTTTGAGGTAATAATTCAGGGCGAACAGGAAGGCCAATAGGCCAATCATGGTTTTGACCACGGCATCATTGAGTTGCTGAAACAGCAGCGTGCCAATGATGATGCCAACGATCGCCCAGGGCAGCAGTTTGCGAAACAGGCGTAAATCCCAGTGTTGACGCCAGGACCAAAAACCAAATAAATCCATCAGGCATAGGATGGGCAGCACAATCCCGGCAGCCTGCACTGGGGGAATCACAAGGGCCATCAAGGTAACAGCTAAAAAACTGAGACCTCCGGCGAATCCGCCCTTGGATATGCCAGTCAGCAAAATACCGGGAACGGCGGCGACATAAAACCATGGGTTATCAATGATCTGCATGATTGATCCATTAATCAGGACTCTGGTTTACTGGTCAGACAAGTTATATGTGACAACAGTGTTTTTTAGTATACTAGTGGGGTGCTGTAGATGGCAGCGATATGTTGGTTGGGAAGGGAATCATGGAAAGTACTGGTAATTCTCAGCATCAGGTTGTAAGTGAAGCGCTGGCAGCTGAAAAAAAAGCGCCTGAGCGGCGTGGCCCGACCACAAGAGTTTCCCGTATGGGCGGAAAAGCCGATTTTACGGCATTGGAAAAAGCACTTAAGCCGCTAAGTGAGGATCCGCGCAAATCCTGCTCCGATCAGGTCTTGGAGGTGCTGCGAAATGCCATTATCTGTGCGCGAATCCAGCCTGGCGTACCCCTGTCAGAGGTGGCGGTAGCCAATGCGCTTGGCGTGAGTCGCACCCCCGTGCGCGAGGCGCTGCGCCGGCTGGCACAGGAAGACCTGGTGCGGGTCTATCCCCAGGCTGCAACGGTTATTTCGCCGTTGAATGTCAATTTCATGACGCAAGGATGCTTTATTCGACGGGCGCTGGAATGTGCCAACGTTGAGGACTTGGCTCAGGAAATTTCGACACGCGATTTGCGGGAATTGACTCGAATCATCGAGGGGCAGGGCGCTGCGATTAAAAATGGCCCATTAACCGATTTTTTCCGGCTGGATGAGGCCATGCACCAGCATCTGTTTGAAATTGCCGATCGCTCTTTGGCGTGGGCGCATATTCAGCAGGTCAAGCAGCACTTCGATCGTGTACGTTGGCTGCTGAATCGAGATCCGAAGCATGCAGAGCGGGCTTATATGGAGCATTTGCTGATTCTGGAACGGCTGAAGGCTGGTGACGGTGCTGGAGCAGCGGCTGCCATGTATGACCACATCAATGCCATTTCCCAAGACATGTTGCAGCTGCGTGAGAGCGCGCCGGAGAGTTTTTTCGAGAACTGAGCATGACTTATGTTCGAAAAAACCGGGCAATGCAAAGTCTGCATTGCCCGGTTTTTTATTGCATCATGCGACTGTACTAACTCAGGAAAAGGTTAACTGCACCTTCATTTGCGAGCGACGATCCGAAGCCAGTTCGAACGCTTCGACTGCGCGTTCGACGGGCAGCGTGGCGGTGATGATCGGCTTCACATTGATGCGCCCTTCCTTGATCAAACGGGCAGCCAGGGCGTATTCGGTATTGAAACGGAAGGCACCGACCAGACTGATTTCCTTGCCCACAATCACGCCAATCGGGATTGGCACTTCGCCGGTTACGCCGACTTGCACGATGGTGCCGCGCGGCCGCAGTGCCGGGATGACATCCTTCAAGACCGGACCGGCACCGGTACATTCGATGGCGACATCGAAGTAACCTTTATCGGCGGTGAACTCGTCCGCTTTCAGACCCGGTTCAATCGACACGTTTACCGTGCGGGTCGCACCCATTTCCACGGCTTTGGCCAGTGCGGCATCGTGCAGATCGGTTGCAACGATTTCAAGTGCGCCGGCATAACGCGCGGCAGCCACCACCAGGGCCCCGATCGGGCCAGAACCGGTGACCAGCACCTTCTTGCCGGCGAGGTTGCCGGCTTGCTTGACGGCGTGTAAAGCAACCGACAGCGGTTCGCAGCAGGCGGCTTCGCCGAGCGAGACTTTGTCGCCGACCGGTTCGCACTGGTATTCCTCGGCCACGATCAATTCGCGGAAAGCCCCCTGGCTGTGCGGGGTGCGCATCGCGCTGCCGTAGAACCACATGTCGAGGCAGTGGTGATGCTGGCCTTCCTGGCAGAACTTGCATTTGCCGCACGGGCGGCTGGGGTTCAGCGCGATGCGGTCTCCGGCCTTGACGCGGGTCACTTTCGACCCGACGGCTTCGACCGTGCCGGCAACTTCGTGACCGAGCACGATCGGCTGCTTGACGCGCACGACGCCGAAACCGCCGTGCAGGTAGTAGTGCAGGTCCGAGCCGCAGATGCCGCCGGCGCCGATGCGCACCAGCACCTGGTCGTCCGCCATCTCGGCGACCGGGACATTCTCGATATGCAGATCTTTTTCTGCGTGCAGTACACAAGCTTTTGCTTCCATTTCATATTCTCCAGTTTTTTAGGGGCGGAGCCCTGTTGTCAAACTAGGACCGAGTTTGGCTGATACGGTTCAATTTGCCAGTATCCGGGTCTGAAAGACAAAAGGGGAGGAGGAACCCGGAAAAGGCGTTGTTCTACAACGCCTTTCCTTTCATGCTGGGCGGGTAGTCATTCGGCCCCGGATCCGGGCCACGGCGTGGTGCCGTGTAATCGTCAATAGAGCCTAATCAAAGCGATTTGATCTTTTCCCAAACCACATCTTCGACCGGGATGCCTTGTTCCAGGTTTTGCTTGCGAATTCGGCCTTCTTTCTCGCCCGGATAGCGGATTTCCTGGTTTTCATCCACGCGCACGGAAGCCTTGATATCGGCGAGGGCTTCGTTGACCGCAGAGGAGAGGAAGGCGTTACCGGCGATCTGGGTGGCGTCGATTGCGATCAGCACTTGCGAGAGCTGGTATTCGTCGCCGCCGAGCTGGCCGACCTTGAACGAGGAATTGCCACCAGACAGCACTGCTGCGACCAGATCGAGCACGATCGACAGACCCGAGCCCTTCCAGAAGCCGATTGGCAGCACGCGCCAGGTCTTGGCGATTTCGTTCGGATCGGTCGAGAGCTGGCCGGCTTCATCAAAGCCACCCGGCACCGGCAGTTGCTCGCCGCGCAATGCGGTGGCTTCCATCTGGCCGTAGGAGAACTGTGCCATGGCCATGTCAACTACCACGTGGCCCTCGGCGCGCGGAATTGACATGATGAATGGGTTGTTGCCGATGCGGCGATCCTTGGCCCCCCAGGCCGGCATGTTCGGTTGGGTGTTGGTCCAGCAGATGCCGATGCAGCCGGCGTTGGCCGCCTGCCAGCCGTAAGTGCCGCCGCGCATCCAGTGGTTGGTGTTGCGGATCGCCACGCAACCGATGCCGTTCTGGCGTGCGAGTTCGATCGCGCGGTCCATGGCGATCTTGGCGTTGACGTTGCCAAAACCCAGATTGCCGTCCCAGCGCTCGAAGCCGCCGATACCGTCGACCTTGGTCGGCGTAGCATTGACGTTGATATAACCCTTGTTGATGTACTCGATCACGCGCGGGAAACGGTTCACACCGTGTGAGTAGATGCCGTCACAGCTGGTTTCGGTAAAGAGTTGGGCGCAGCTGTCGGCGATCTCTTCATTACAGCCCTTTTTCAGCAGGACGCGCTTGAATTCGGCTTTCAGCTCTTCAAAGGAAATACGTGGCATTGCTCTTGCTCCTGTCTAGATGTGTGGCGAGGCACACAGAAATGCTCTTCGCGTTTAGAAACCGTGCTGTTGACGGAAATTCTTCAAAACCTCATCGGCAACCCAGCTGGCGCGAGCGGCACTTTCCACGTTACCCGGGCAGACGGCGACCCCGTTGAGGTCGTTGACGATGCTCTGGATGAACGGTTGTTGCACATGTTGCGGGTTGGGGATATTCGATTCATGGACGCCGTCGGCGGTGATCAGGCGCAAGGGTTTGTCCGAGAAGAATTCCATCTCGATGCGGCCCATGGAGCCGATGATTTCGACATGGTCCTGATCGTCGCCGCAGACATAGCACCAGGAGCCGAAACCCTGCACACCGCTGGCATGGCGCCAAGTGGCGGTGACGGTATCTTCCACGTCGTAGAGACCCGCTTGGTTCGAGGCGATGCCATGCACTTCTTCGATGGCGCCAAACCAGAAATCGAAAATATCGAGGGTATGCACGCCCATGTCGAGGAACTTGCCGGCGCCGGCCACTTGCGGCAACAGGCGCCAAGGTAAAGTGGCGCGGGACAGGTCTTCCTGTGCCGGCGGTTGGTGTTGTACGGCTTTCACGCAACGCACTTCGCCGATGGCCGCGTCGTCGAGCCAGCGCTTGACTTGCAGGAAGCGCTCCAAGGCACGGCGGTAGAAGGCGACATACAGGCGGACATTGTGACGCTGGCATTCGTCGATGATTTCCTGGCATTCGGCAAAGCGCATGGCCATCGGTTTTTCCACGTACACATGCTTGCCGGCGCGGGCTGCAAGCAAGGAAAGGCTCTTGTGCACAACCGGCGGCGTGGCGATGTAAACCGCATCGATTTCCGGGTCCAGAACCAGTTCTTCTGGTGTGGCGTAAACCTTGGCCACACCATGTCGTTCTGCATATGAGCGGCTCATGTTGATATCCGCGCTGGTGACTGCTACCAGCGTGGAGTGGTCCGATTTATACAGACCAGGACCGCTTTTTACTTCAGTGACTGCGCCGCAACCAATCATTCCCCAACGGATGGTTTTCACTGGACAGCTCCTTCTGGCAACAAGGATAGGCGAACCTTGATCACGATTTTGCGAATCGCTTCCGGGCCATCAAACGCACAAGCCGGCCGGTGCACATCGCTTGGGAAAAACACGGCGAAGTTGCCTGGTTTCATGGTCAGGGTCGATTCGTTTTCCATCCCGGAATAGAACAACAGATCCCGTTGTTCGAGGAAGTCCAATGCAACCTGGTTATTGCCGGTGTCGTTGGCTACGCCAATTTTTTCCTGACCCTTCCACAGAAATTGCACATCGATGTATTGGCGATGGACTTCTGGCTTGGTTTCGGCGAAGTCCTTGGTCATCAGATCAAGGACCTGCACATAAATATCTTTGCCCTGCAGATCATAATTGCCAGCTGGCAACGCGCCAAAATCGGTGGCTTGCAAATGGCGTAGTGCGGTCTGCAGCGCTGCCGGTAATGAGGGCAACATGTCGTTCATGTTGTGTACATTGCCAAAAATCATGGTGAGTCTCCTTGGTGCTTGCGGTGTATATGGTATACCAAAAGTAAATCTAGTATACCAGAATTTTTGCGATAACAAAGGACGCTAATGCAGTCTAGTTGGAAATCAAACGCTTTAAATGCCAATAAGCAGAGTCAGTGGTACGGGATGCCTTGGGTGGGGTGTCTCAACATAGCGCTGGTTTGAATAGGGTTAGGTTTTGCCGGAAGCTTTGTGCCACGGGTTTGGTCATTGAATGCGAATCCCAGTGCTGACCAACCACAGACAAAGACGTTGGCGAAGGAAAAACATAAAGCCCACGGATTGACGTGGGCTTTATGTGTTGGAGCAATGTGCTTCTTGAGCTGGTTTAAGATTCACCAGGGAGTGGGTTGATAGTCTTTCAAGAATTGCCCGTACACATGCTCACCGGTATTGATGCCATTGATGATGGGATCAAGGATGCGGGCGGCGCCATCCAGAATATCCAGCGGTGGATGGAAGCCCTGTTCGGCAGTTTTGCGCGCGGCGATTTCAACCGGATCTTCGTCGGTTACCCATCCCGTATCCACGCTGTTCATGTGAATGCCATCACCGTGGTAATCGGCAGCGGCGGTGCGCGTCATCATGTTGAGCGCTGCTTTGGCCATATTGGTATGCGGGTGGCGCGTGGTTTTGAAGCTGCGGTAGAACTGGCCTTCCACGGCAGAGACATTGACGATGTGTTTGTCGCGTTCCGGGGTGCGCAGCATCAAAGGCTTGAGGCGGGCATTGATGATGAAGGGCGCGATGGCGTTCACCAGTTGCACCTCCAGCAATTCCACCGACGGCACCTCTGCCATCAGCATGCGCCAGGAGTTCCGGCCGCGCAGGTCGACCTGCTGCAGATCCTGATCCAGCGTACCTTCCGGGAATAAATGCTGTTGCGCCAGCATCTCTTCCGGTAGCAGCGCCACTTGAGAAAGTGCTGCGGCATGGGTCAAGCCCGACAGGGCGGGATTGGCGGGTGCCAGTGCGTGCGCGCTATTGGCAGGCAAAATGTTCGAGCCGCGCAGTCCCTCGTAGCTGCCCAGTAGCTTGCGTATGGGCTCCGGCATTTCCTGCAAGGCAGCAGTTTCGCCGGCCATCATGTGGGCGTAGAAATCCGGTGGACGGCGTACGGTTTGGCAGGCGTTGTTGATGATGAAATCCAGGCGGTCGTGGGTCGTCAGCAGCGTCTGGCAAAACGCTTCGACGCTGGGTGTATGGCGCAGATCTAGTCCGAAAATTTCCAGACGATGTCCCCATTCGCCAAAATCGGGTTCCTCGGCGTAGCGCGCCGCCGAATCACGGGGGAAACGCGTGGTTACGATCAGGTGCGCGCCGGCGCGCAACAGTTTGAGGCCGGTTTGGTAGCCGATTTTTACCCGCCCGCCTGTCAACAGCGCTACCCGGCCACGCAGATCGGCGAGTTCGGTGCGCTTGGTGAAATTCAGCGCGGCGCACGTCGGGCAGAGTTGATCGTAGAAATGGTGTATCGCGGTGTATTTCTGTTTGCAGACGTAGCAATGCTGCGGTTCGATAGCTTCGCGGTATTCGGGTTCGGCACCCGTCTTGATGTCTTGGGGCAAAAATCCCTGCGGCAGGGCATAAGCTGGTGTGGTGTACACCGGCTTGCGGCGCAGCGCGCGGATGCCCGTTTCGTGCAACACCGCATCGAGTTGCTGCTGATCTTCGGCATTGCGCGCCCGCTCTGCTGCTTTGCGTAATTGACGACGTACGGTGTGATCCGGGTTGTGTACCTGAGCTACGGCCTGATGCAGCCGTTGGCGGTCGGCAGGGGGCAGGGGATCGAGCAAACGCCCATTGGCTGCAACACGCTCGAGTAATGCGGTGGCTTCACGTACTTGTTCCAACAGGGTTTGTTGCGATTCGTCCAGTGCGGGGGAAGTGCCATTGCTCATAGTGAAAAGTGCGTCCGTTCAGTCTTGTAGGGCAGCAGCGCTGCGGCGGGCCGATTTTACAGAGAAGCACAGAAGCAAATGGAAATACTTGGTGGCTGACTGCTGAATGGCTACCGCAAGGGAAGTGAAGTTGCATTTAAAAATAGAGCAAAAGCTTCGGTTGCTTTCCGTACACTCAGCCCGCGCTCGATGTGCTTTCGCTATGCCGCGCTTGCCGCAGTGCTAGCGCGGAGGCTGCTCTGCGCTCTGGTGCGCCGCGCTCCCCCAGCAAGCCCTGCAGGCATTTCGGATTTGAGCGCGCACCGCTGGCCAGGTAGTCGGCGAGCAGGATCTGGCGCGTAGACTCGATGTCCGCCTTGCGCTCGCCTGTGAGGTAATCGAACAGTGCGTCGAGCAGCATCTCGGGTGTCAGCCCGCTGGTTTTTTCGCTGCGTTGCCATAGCCAGTCGGAGAAGTTCCAGAACGCCATGAAGGGCGACGGACCTTGCATCAGCCGCGCGAGACTTTGTTTGAAGCGGCCGGAATTGGCAATCAGATCCCAATAGCGCGCCAGGCGCGTAAAGCGTTGCATCGTGGGCGTATCCACTGCGCCGGTTTGCTGTACGAGATAGGGTGCCTCCTGGTCGTACACCATGCCGAACTCGGCACTATGCCGCGCAATAGGCGTGCCGCGCAGCCGCTTGAGGATGCCGAGCTGTATTTCGTGTGGGCCGATGGCATGCAGACGGTCAAAGCCTTCGGCAAAGCTCGCCAGAGTTTCGCCGGGCAGGCCAAAGATCAGATCGGTGTGCAAATGCGCGTGGCTTTCGCGCACCAGCCAATCCAGGTTGGCCGCAGTTTTGGCGTTGTCCTGCCGGCGTGAGATGGTGTGTTGCACGATAGGGTTGAAGCTTTGGATACCGATCTCAAGTTGCAGTACGCCCGGCGGAAAGCGCGCGATCATGTCCTTGAGGCGATCCGGCAGATGATCGGGCACCACCTCGAAGTGCAGGAACAGATCGTCAGTCAAGCGATCCAGAAAGAACTGCAACACCCGGATCGATGCGTCGATCTTCAGGTTGAAGGTGCGATCGACAAATTTGAAGTTGCGCGCACCGCGCTGGTAGAGCATTTCCAGCTCGGCCAGAAAACGGTCAAGATCAAAGGCTCGGGCCGTTTTGTCGAGCGAGCTGAGGCAGAACTCGCACTTGAACGGGCAGCCGCGCGAGGCCTCGACATACAGCAGGCGATGCGCCAGATCGGTATCGCTGTATTCGGCATAAGGCATCACGATGTCATCAAACGGCGGTTGTTCGCCCGTAATCACTTTCATCAACGGTTGCGGGCCGTGAATCAGCGCGCAGCACAGCTTGGGGAAGCTGACATCGCCCCAACCGGTAATCAGGTGATCGGCCAGCTTGACGATCTCCTGAGTCTCCCACTCATGGCTCACTTCGGGCCCGCCCAGCACGATCTTGATGTTGGGACGTGCCAGCTTCAAGAGGCGTACAACTTCGGTAGTCTGGGTCAGGTTCCAGATATACACCCCGAAACCGATTACCTGCGTGTTTTCGCACTCGCCCAACTGCGCGAGCAGTGCGTCGACTACATCCTGCGGCGCACGTGCAATCGTGAATTCGCTCAGTACCGTTTGCGCACGCAAGTCGTCGCCACCATGGCGAGCCATGTTTGCGAGCAGGTAGCGCAAACCTAGAGAAGCATGGATGTACTTGGCGTTGAGCGTGCACAGGATAATGCGCGGGGTGAGGTCAGCGTTCAGCATGACGCGATTATCCCATGGATAACTGGCGTTGAACGACACATACATAAGATTGCCAGGACGACGGATATGCATGCATTCGACGACACGTAAGCGTGCACCAGCGTAACCATAATGCACAAACAAAAAGCTTCGTTATGACGTGTTGCTTACCGAACAATGGAGTTCGCTTCGCGATTCATGGCGACGACATCGGCATGGCTGGGATTGGGCCCCAGCTTGCCAAAAAGCTCCGGCAACTGATCGCGCTTCTTGGGCGCTATTCCCGGGATGGCTGCAGCGAGCGCTTTGCGCATGGTGTCGGCATCGTAGTCGCAACAGTACGCGGGTGTTGACGGCTGTTGCCTCCAGGACTCTTCTAGAGAGCCTGCATCGACCGGATCGAATCCTGTCTGATTGACAAGCTGCATGGCCGTTTGCTTGGATCGTACGTCGTTTCCTGCCACGGCAATGGCGAGACGGCCGGGCGTTCCCTTCGGTTGCCCAAGCTCTGCGAGCGTGTATGCCAAAGCATTGTTGAATGCTTTGATGACAGGCCGTCCAATCTGTTGAGCCACCCACACGCTTTCTGGCAACCCATTGTCGATCTCAGGAATACGCGAATCGCGTAGCCCGGGGTAGTAGTTGCTTGTGTCGATGATCGTCGCGTCCGACGGTACCCGGTCAAACAAATCAGCGGGAAGTTTGCGCATGGCCGGTAACGGGATCGCCAGGATGACGACGTCGGCGTCGGCAACAACCCCGTGTACATCCTTCGCTTCGGCGCCGATTTCCTGCGCAAATGCGCGGACACCTTCAACGCCGCTGGAGTTTGCGATACGTACGTCGTGTCCCGCCGCGCTGAGCTTGCGGGCAAGCGTGCCGCCGATGTTGCCGGTTCCAATAATCCCTATTTTCATGGCATGAACCTCCAATTCGTCAAATAAGCACACATATTAGGGTGCTTGTGTGAAAATAGTAAGTACACACAAAAAAGTAAGTAACACACCAATAAATGGAGGATTCAGCATGAGCCGCGAATGGAACTGTGACGACCCTCAACGACGGTCGGAATGGGCCGCAGCAACCACGGAGGCCCTTCGCGTTCTTGAAGGGAAGTGGAAGATCATCATCATTACGCAGCTTTTCGCGGCGAAGAAACCGCTACGTTTCTCCGAACTGGAGAGGCTGGTCGAGGGCGTCAACCAAAAGATGCTTATCCAGCAACTCAAGCAACTGGAAAAAGACGGCATCGTAGAACGGACGGTGTATCCAGAAGTGCCTCCGCGAGTTGAGTACACACTCGGGGCGTTAGGCATCGCCCTTGGGCCTTCCTTGGAGGCGCTGATTGAATGGGCGGAACTGAGACGCTCCTCGAATCCGGTGAGTTAAGGGCACCGGATTCGATGGAAACGGTTTGAACATTGGATGTGCGTACGGACTCCGTACGCCAGCCTTTGTAGCCAATTCCCAGGCCATTCACTCCTTCACTACACGACCTCCGCTTCCTCGGCGAGCGTAAACCAGCCCTTCGCTGCCTGGATCATATTCCACAACCTGTCGGGGATCGCCAGTAGCGGTACGCGTTCAGCATCGAGCATCGTGGCAATTTCTGCCTCTCGGCCTTCGCTGGCGAGTTCGACCCACGTCGGGTTCATCACCAATCCCTGTCCGATCGCGACCAGCGACAGGCCGCTCGTCAGTGCTTTTTCAGCGTCTTCGGGCGTCCGGATAAGACCCGCTGCAATCAAAGGAACGCGGTCGCTAACATGCTCAACAAGCAGCTCGGCAATCGTGTGCTCGCCGGTATCGTCCACGGGTTTGGCATTCGGGATGTCAAAGAGCGACGCATGGATGTAATCGACGCCAGCCTCAATCAGCCGATCGATCAGCACGTAGGTGTCATCAATGCGCAGCCCGCCCTCGTCTGATTCTTCGGGTGAAATGCGATAGCCAATCACGAAAGGCCGCTTGGCGTGTTCGGCGATTACCCGCTGCGCTTCGCGCACCACGGCCAGCGGGAAGCGCATGCGGTTTTCGAGAGAGCCACCCCATTCATCATTGCGCTGGTTGAACATGGGCGAGAAGAAGTTCTGGAGGAGAAATCCATGGGCGCCATGCAGCTCGATACCGTCGAAGCCCGCCTCTATGGCGCGGCGAGTCGTTTCGCCGAACGCCCTGATGATCTCTTCGATTTCTTCCCCGCTTAGTGCGTGACTGGTCACTTCGGCATTATTGAACGGACTGGGCGGTACCTTCAGTGCACTGGCGCTGACAACGTGGCCATCCGGCACGAGGTGTGGCAAGGCTTTGTTGCCTGCATGGAAAATCTGCAGGATGGCGGGAGCGCCGCCGCTCTTGGCCGCTTCCGACAAGCGACGGAGGCTGGGAATGAAGCGATCGTCGTGGCTGGCGAATTCGTCAGTGAAGCCGATGCCGTCCGGCGTCACGTGCGTGCAGCCAGTCACCACCATGCCGACGCCTTTGACGCGCGCGCGGTAGTAAGCCACCTCCTGGTCGGAGATGGTGCCATCCGGATTAGCCGACCACGTCGTCATCGGCGCCATCACGGCGCGGTTGCGCAGGATCAGGCCGTTCTTGAAGGTCAGAGGTTGGAACAACCTCGTTTTGGTTTGGGGCATGAATTGAATCTCCGTGGTCAACAATAAGGTCTGCGGCCGGTTGTGGCCCGATGGCAAGCAGTGTGGCCCCAAACGTCCCTAACTCGTTTGCCAAAACCGCCTTAATGTTTGCCTAATTTGACGAATTCAAATCATTAGCGTGGTCTGTTGATGCCCAGAAGTGCTAAGCTCAATCCTCGCAACACAAAGTTAATATATAGAGGATATGGAATGGCTACTCAGGTACAACCGGACCTCGGCGAGCTTGCCAGCCTGGTTGGCAACATTGCACAAATCGACGGTGACTACGACACATCGATTCCGGCGCTGAAGCTTCGTCGCTGCAGTTCTGTCACCGATCCGATGCCCTGTATCTATGGGCTGGGCCTTGCGCTGATCGTGCAGGGTGGCAAGCGGGTTACGCTGGGCGATGAGATCTTCGACTACGGGGCGGGGCAATCCCTGATCACAACTGTGGACTTGCCGGTTGTGGCGTATGTCACCCGCGCCAGCCCCGCAGAACCTTTGCTCGGGATGTGGTTGGAACTGGACGCTCGCGTCATCGCCCAGCTGGCAGCTGAAATGGAGTTTGCGACGCCGCTCCAGGCTTCGACGGCGCGGGGAATGTCCCTCGTGTCGCTGGATGAAGGCCTGCAGGGCGCGCTGACCCGGTTAGTCCGGCTGCTGGCTGAACCGCAGCTGATTCCTCACCTTGCTCCCTTGATTCAGCAGGAGATCGTCGTCCGCCTGCTAAATGGTGGGCATGGCCCCAGTCTGCGCCGTCTCGTTGCGGTCGGCTCCCCGAGCCAGCAAATTGCCAAGGTAGTCGCCTGGCTGAAGCAGCACTACACGGAGAACGTGCCGATGGACGATCTTGCGGCAAAAGCGCACATGAGTCCGTCAACTTTTCGGCAGCATTTTCGTGCCGTGGTCGGCGTGAGCCCCTTGCAGTACCTGAAAAACCTGCGCTTGCTGGATGCCCGGCAACTGATGCTCAATGAAAATCTGGATGCGGGCAGCGCGGCGGTGCGTGTCGGGTATGAAAGCGCGTCCCAGTTCAGCCGGGAATACAGCCGATTATTCGGATACCCGCCGAATCGCGATATCAGACGGATGCGGGAATCTACCTCATGGGCAAGAGATGGACATCGCTACTGAGAGGGTCAAATCGGTACCCCCGCGTGCTCAATGTCGACAGACCGCTCGACGGCAAAGCAGTGTTCCCGTCGGTATGTTACTCAGACCGTAGGACCAATTTTGGACGTGCAGTATCGTGCAGTCTGCCACGCTCCGGCAGCCGACTTACGTAGCAGGAACAGCTCCTGATAGGCCGCGGGCATGACGCCGCCGGTCGCCTTGTTGGTTTCGGTGCCCTCGGTGGCGCTCCGGACGAAAGCCCAGTCGTCGCTGATTTGCACAACCTCCTTTATTTCATAAGTCATATCGAAGCCAACTGTTGCGAAGACGCCAGGATAGACCATGGCGAGCTCGTCCTTGCCCACTGCCGCAGGCATGCCGGGCGCCATCAGCACGCCTTCATCAGCATATGTTGCTATCACGGCGGCGACGTCGGCCCGATTGAACGCGGTCAAGTAGGCGACCGCGTTCGCTTCAATCGCGGCCAGTTCTTCATTAAATGCTTTGCTCATTATTAATTATTCCTCCAAATGCCTTGCTTTGAGGCCAAGCGACTTTTCGCGAGACTACGGCAAGCCCGGCTGATCACCACACCTGCGGTTGCAGGCAGCTCTCGCCGGGCCGGGTCGTTTACACAGTCTGAAAAGCGCAGGGGGCAGGTCAGAGCGCCGCCCTTCCAACGCCGGGAGGCTCAGCGCAGCGCTTGCGCGTGGTCCCGGGCGTAAGTTTCCAGCGAGCGGGGAGCCTTACCGGTTAGAATCTGCACGTGATCCGTGACGGCGGCCGCCCATCCTTCCCGAACCGGGTAGAAGATCAACGCCAGAAAGCGGGCGTAGTCACCGGACACACCGGCGCCGGTGAGCATCCCGATGAATGCCTGGTCGTCGACGGGCGTGTAAGCGACCGATTTGCCGATGACTTCGGACAGCAGTTGAGCGGCCTGCCCATAGCCGATTGCCTCCGGTCCCGTCAGGTTGAATGCCTTGCCATCGAAGCGGTCGGTCGTCAGGGCCGCCGCTGCGCTCTCAGCGATGTCGCGCACGTCAATGAAGCTCGACTTTCCATCGGCGGCCGGCAGCGCGATCTGGCCATGCTCGATCCCCGCCTTCCAGAAGGTGTGGAAGTTGTCCGAGAACCAGTTCGGACGCAGGATCACGTAGGGCGTGCCGGACTTCTCCAGGGCGATCTCGACCTGGCGATAAGGGATCGAATCGTCGGCATCCACGCCGAACGCGCTCTGGAACACCACTTTCACGCGGCGCTCGGCAGCCGCCTGGATCACCGGCAGCAGCAGTTCCTTCTGATTGACGTAGCCGCTGGGCAGCATGACGTAGGCGCGATCAACTCCTTCGAAAGCCGCAGGGAAAGTCTCTGGCCGGGCGTAATCAAAAACCACGGGTTCTGCACCCGCCACCGACGTCGCCTTGCGGGAGGCTGCCTTGACCTGCTCGCCTTTGCGCAGCAAGGCTTGCACGAGGGGTTGGCCGACGTTGCCGGTGGCACCGAGAACGAGGATCTTCTGGGACATGGGTAGGACTCCTTTATTGGTAGCAAAACGAAACTAGGTATCCAATGGTAATCAGGGGTAAAATTCGGCACAAGAAGGCACTTTTTCCTTACCACGTTTCGTTGCGGTAACCACCCTTGAGGCTTACACCCTGAATATGCCCCCTGCCTACAACGTCTATGAAGATCAATGCCCTGCTCGACAAGTGCTGGATCGCTTGGCCGACAAGTGGGCTCTGCTTATCCTTGCCCGGCTCCAGAATGAGCCCGTGCGCTTCAACCAGTTGCGCCGGGACATCAAGGGGATCTCACAGAAAGTCCTGTCACAGACCTTGAAGAAGCTTGAGCGCGATGGCCTGCTGTCGCGCAGTGTCTTTGCAACCGTTCCCGTCACCGTGGAGTACGCGCTGACGGATCTCGGTCAATCCTTGGTTCAGACGGTCAATACCTTCGCGCATTGGGCTGAACAGCACATGGATACTGTGCTGCTATCGCAAGCCAAATACGACGCGTGTGCCGTCTCGACTCCTGACGCTTGAGCAGGCGCTGAACAAACCCTGTCCCGTGCATCAGCAATGGGTCGGGAGAGACACATCACCGACGCTTGTATTTCAAGCTCCTCACACACCGAAAACAAAGCAGGTGGTCGTCGCGTGGGCATACAGCCTGCCTTTTTCATCCTCGACACGAGCCTCTGCCGTAGCCATTTGACGACCCACGTGGACAACCTTGTCGACGGCACGCAGCGGGCCGGTCTTTTGCGACGCTGGCCGTACGATGTTTATGCTGAGTTCGGCCGTGGTGTAGGAACGCCCGGCCGGCAGCGCAGTTTGCACAGCACAACCCAATGCCGAGTCGAGAAGCGTGGCAAACCAGCCACCGTGCACCGTACCCAGCGGGTTGTAGTGCTGCAGCAGCGGGATGCCCTGGAACACGGCGCGGCCGTCGCCCACCTCCAGCAAGGTCATGTTCATGGTTTCGTTCATGGGTGGATATGGCAATTCGCCAGACATCATGGCATCAAGAATCTCTCGCCCGCTCTTGCCGGCGAGCTGCTCCGCTCGCGCAAGGCCAGGCGATCCACCGCCGTCGCGCATGCGTTGATTTGCGTCCGACTGCTGGCTTGCCCAGCCAATTGGGCTCTTTTCAATTTCCATGATCTTCTCGGTTGTAAAGCGCTGGATGCAGAGGTGTTTGGGCTAGGGAGAGACTCATGATTTCTTTGCAACGGCTGCCGGTCGAGTTTTGACCGAAAGGCATAGGGCTGCGGTCAATAGCGCCAGGCCCATATGACACAGATAGACCACATCGAAGCCGGCACTTCCCAGCAGCACGGTGAGGGCGACTCCCATGACGGAACCGATTTGCCGCATCGCCTGATTGATGGCACTGCCGACAGCGATGGCAAGACCATGCCTGCCATACCACCAAACAGCGCGCCCGGTAGCCATTGCGTCAGATACGCGGTCGGTCCCAGTCACCAGCAAAACCCACAGTGCGCTCGCCGCGTAGATCAGACAACCGGCAACCAGCAAAGGTCGCTAGACTCCCATCACCGCCGCCATGATCGACTGGTGCAACCAGCGCGGCGTAGCCCAAGTCAGAATAGCAATTGCCTTGTTACCAAATCCCGGTACAACACTCATTCGACCTGCCTGCAGTGCTCGAATCCCGGCACGAACAACGGGTCGAGGCTGCATCATCACCATCTTTAGCGCAGGCGTCAGCTTTTGCTTGGTACCCGCCGCAAATCCCGTGTCCGACAAACCCGGACACAGTGCAGTGACAACAATACCGTCTGCCTTGAGTTCCCGATGAAGCGCATCCGAGAATTTCAACACATAGGCTTTGGCGGCAGAATAGACGGCGAAGTTCTTCACGCCCTGATAGGAAAGCAAGCTCGCGACCATCAGAATGCTTCCTTTCTTTCTGGCTCTCATGTCATTTCCGAATAGACGTGTCATCGCGGTGAGGCTGGAGATGTCAAGATCAATCATTGCCAACGAATGCTCCAAAGGCTCATCCATGAAGTGTCCTTGTAACCCATGGCCTGCGTTGTTGATCAATACATCGACCACAATATTGCGCTCTCGCAGGCGCTGGTATAGGCCAGTCACCTCGGTGATTGAGGACAAATCCGCCCGCTCCGCCATCACGTCGACATTGAAGTTCTCGCGCAATTCCACAGCAAGTGATTCAAGCTTACTCAGTGTACGAGCCACCAGAATGAGAGACCGACCTTGGGCGGCGTATTGTTTGGCAAACTCCACGCCGAAGCCGCTTGATGCTCCCGTTACGAGCACCCAAGATTTAGTTTCTTCTGTCATATGCAAATTCTCCGTTTGGTTTCAATGTTCAAAGTTCGGGGATTTTCGCTGGCTATATGGATTGAGGATCAGTTTTGCGAGGAAACCGGCCTGATCTTGAACCAGATGGAATACATGGCCGGCAGGAACACGAGCGTCAGCACCGTGCCGGCGAGCGTGCCGCCGATCAGCGTGTAGGCCAGCGTTCCCCAGAACACCGAATGGGTCAGCGGGATGAAGGCCAGGATCGCCGCCAGTGCGGTCAGGATCACCGGCCGCGCGCGCTGCACGGTTGCTTCGACCAGTGCGCGGAAGGGATCGAGTCCGGCTTGTTCGTTTTCACGGATCTGCCCGATCAAAATCAGTGTGTTGCGCATTAGGATGCCCGACAGCGCGATCAAGCCGACCAGTGCGTTGATGCCGAACGGTTGCTGGAACAGAAGCAGCGTCGGCACCACGCCGATCAGTCCCAGCGGGCTGGTCAGGAAGACCATGACCATCGCCGCAATTGAGCGCACCTGCAGGATGATGATCAACAGGGTGGCCGCCAGCATGATGGGGAAGATCGGCAGCATGGCGACCGTCGCCTTGCCGGCTTCTTCAATGGCACCAGCCTGTTCAATCCGGTAGCCCGAAGGGAGCCGGTCGATGACCGGTTGCAACTGCTTCATGACGGCGGTGGAAACGTCCGGCGGCTGCAAGCCTTCGGCGATGTCACCGCGCACGGTGATTGTCGGCGTGCGGTCACGCCGCCGCAGGATGGGGTCTTCCATGCGCACCTCGACCTTGCCCACCTGCGACAGCGGAATGCGCTGTCCGACCGACCCGACCAGCGAAAAGCCGGCGATCTTCGCGGGGTCAAGGCGGATAGCGCCGGCAGCACGGCCTACCACTTGCACCGAGCGGATATCCTCGCGCACCTCCGTCAGCGGTGCTCCGCTCAGCAGGAACTGCAACTGCAGGGCCACTGAACTGGAGGTTAGCCCCACGGCATTGAGCCGGTCCTGGTCGAGGGTGAAGCGTAGGGTCGGGACACGCGCCCCCCAGTCCGTGTTGACAGTGCGCATCATCGGGCTGGCGTGCATGACGGCCTCGACCTGAGCGGCAATCTCGCGCAGCTTGTCCGGGTCCGGCCCGGTGACACGGTAGGCCACAGGGAAAGGTGAAGGCGGCCCGAACACGATCTGGGTGACGCGCACCCGCGCCTCGGGCGCCAACCCGTCGGCCGCCGCCTGGCGCAGTCTGAACTTGAGGGTTTCCCGTTCCTTGTCGTCGCCCGTGAGCACCACGATTTTGGCGAACGACGGATCGGGCAATTCGGGTGACATCGCCAGGAAGAAGCGTGGAGCGCCCTGGCCGATGTAGGACGTCACGATCCTGGCCTCCTTCTGCTTCGCCAGCCAAGCTTCGACTTTCGCCGTCGCAGCACTAGTCTGCTCGATCGAGCTGCCATACGGCATTTGCACCTCGACCAGCACTTCCGGCCGATCGGAAGTCGGGAAGAACTGTTTCTTGACCAACGCCATGCCCAGCACTGCCATCACGAACAGGCCGATCACCGTACCGGCGACGATCCACTTGCGGGCGATGACGCGCCCCAGCACCTGGCGGAATCGGTTGTAGCGCGGCGTATCGTAGATAGCCTCGTGACCGCCTTCGATTTTTTTGAACTCGGGCAGCAGTTTGACGCCGAGATAGGGCGTGAACACTACCGCCACCACCCAGGAGGCGATCAGGGCGATACCGACGATCCAGAACATGTTGCTGGTATATTCACCCGCCGTGGAGCGGGCGAAGCCGTTGGGCATGAAGCCGACAGCGGTGACCAGCGTGCCTGAAAGCATGGGGGCCGCGGTGTGGCTCCAGGCATAGGCCGACGCGGCAATGCGGCTATAGCCTTCCTCCATCTTCACCACCATCATCTCGATGGCGATGATGGCGTCGTCCACCAGCAGGCCCAGCGCCAGGATCAGCGAGCCGAGCGTGATGCGGTCGAAATTCTTGCCGGTGGCCGCCATGATCACGAACACCGCCGCCAGCGTCAGCGGCACGGCCGCCGCTACCACGATGCCGACATGCCAGCCCATGCTGACGAAGCACACCACCATCACCACGAGCAAGGCGACGAAGAACTTGACCATGAACTCGTCCACCGCCGAGCTGATGTTGACGGCCTGATCGGTCACCTTGGTCAGAGACATGCCCAGCGGGAGTTCCGCGTTGATTCGGACGACTTCCGCCCCAAGCGCCTTGCCCAGGTCCAGGCCATTCCAGTCGTCGCGCATCACGACGCCGAGTAACAGCGACGGCTCGCCGCCGTTGCGGACCAGGAAGGTGGCAGGGTCTTCATAACCACGTTCGACGGTCGCCACATCCGACAACTTCAGCGTTCGCCCCTGCGCGACGATCGGGGTCTGGCGAATTTTTTCCAGCGTGTCGAACGCGCCATCGACGCGCACGAAGACCTGTGGCCCTTTGGTTTCGATCGAGCCGGCGGGGGTCAGCAAGTTCTGGCTGTTGAGCGCGGCGAAGATATCCTGCGGCGCGATGCCCAGCGTGGCCAGGCGATCGTGGGAGAAGGATACGAAGATGCGTTCGGGCTGCTCGCCAATGATATTGACCTTCTTGACGCCCGCAACGTGCAGCAGGCGCTGGCGCAATGCTTCCGCGTCGCGCACCAGCCGTCTTTGTGGTTCTCCCTTGGCCTTGAGGGCGAAGAGCGCAAAGGTCACATCCGCATATTCATCGTTGACCATCGGTCCGATGACGCCGGCAGGCAGCTTCTTGGCTTCGTCGCTGATTTTCTTGCGGGCCTGGTAAAACTCCTCCTGAACCTGCGAAGGCGGCGTCTTGTCGAGCAGGGAAACCATGGTGAAGGCGAGGCCAGGACGGGTGTAGGTTTCCGTGCGGTCATACCAGCGCAGTTCCTGCATGCACTTTTCCAGCGGTTCGGCGACCTGATCCTGCATCTCCTGGGCCGTTGCACCCGGCCAGGCGGTGACGATTGTCATCTGCTTGATCGTGAACGGCGGGTCTTCCGCGCGCCCGAGCTTGAAGAACGCGAGAATGCCGGCGGCCGAGATCAGAAGAATCAGGAATAGCGTGATGGAACGCTCGCGCACCGCGAGCGCCGACAGGTTGAAGCGGTTTTTGCTCACAGGCGACCTCCCGCAGCGGCAACGTTGGAGGCCACCCGCACCTGCCCGCCTTCGCGCAGCAGATGGGCGCCGAGCGCGACGATCCGCTCGCCTTGCTTGATCTGGCCGGTGATGCGCGCGCTATCGTCTTCGAGGCGCTGGACAGTGACGGGACGCCAGGAAACCTTGGCCGGCTCGCCCGTGATGACCCATACCCCCGGGCCCTTGCCCGCATCGAACAGGGATGCGATCGGCACCTGCAGACCATCTTGTGCGGAAGAATGCCCCTCCGGAATCTGGATCGTCACCGTGGTGCCCAGCGGTGCGTTGGTCAGTTCTCCCTCCAGCACATACCGCGCCTCGAAAGTGCGGGTGAGTCGATCCGCCGCATCGGAGAGCTGCCGCAGCTTGGCTGGAACGACAACCCCTTCTTTGCCGAACAGCGTGGCCTGCGCTGTTGATCCGATGGCGGGGCGCAGGGTTTCCGGCAGCTGGATCACGGCCTCGCGCCGCCCAGCGTGGGCCAGCCGCACCACGACCTGCCCTGCACTGACGACCTGCCCGGGTTCGGCCAGCGTTTCCATGACCACGCCATCACCATCGGCGACCAGCTCCGTATAGCGGCTGGCATTACGGGCCACGTCGGCCTGGGCCTCGGCGGCACTGAGCTGGGCTTTGGCTGCATCGGCCGCTGCCTTGATCTGGTCGTAGGCCGAAGCCGAGATCGCGCCGGTGCCACGCAGATCGCGGTAGCGGGCTTCGTCCTCCGCCGTTTGTTGCGCCCGTGCTCGCGCGGCGGCCACCGCCTCCTGCTGTGCATGCGCTGCGAGCTTCAGATCGACGGGGTCGATGCGCATCAGAACCTGACCGCGTTTGACGCTTTGCCCGGCATCCACCAGCCGTTCCAGCACCTTGCCGGAGACGCGAAACCCCAGGTCGCTCTGTATCCGAGCGGCTACGGTTCCCGTGAACGAGCGTGACGCAGAGCTTGCGCCCTGGACGATTGCAGCACGTACCAGAGGCGCTTCGGTGCGTGGATCGGTGGGTGCCTTTTCGCCGCAAGCGGCCAGCGCCAGCGGCAAAACGCAAATGACTATGGGGGTAACGAGGCGACGCCGGAGCATGAAAGTCCCTTTGACGAAATGTTCAGGACTTTCATTGTGGTTACAGTGACCAAATTAGTCAATAGTCACCAATTAATTCTGTGCACTATGGCGACAGGCTGCGCAGCACCAGGCTGGACAATAGCGCCGGCGCCGCTTCGGTGTAATCGAAGCTATGTTGCAGCAGCAGCGGGTTAAGGTAAGGGCGCATCACCAGATAAATCGCCATTGTGGTTTCGTCGAGAGGTGTCTTGCGTTCGAAGTCCCCGGTCTGGCGCCCCTCCTGCAAGACATCCCGAAGCCGCTTCTGGGTGCGTTCTTCGTAGGCGAGCACCGCCTGCCAGCGTTCCGTAGCGGCGGAGGCGGCAATCTCGTAAAGCTTGCGATCCTGGGAAAACAGGCGAAGACTCGCCTCAGTGCTGGCCTTGAACAGCCGCCGCAGCTTGTCCGGCGGCTGATCGGCCTCGGCGACAGCCGCACTGACCTCGGTTTCGATCTTGCACAGACAGTTGGCGCAGATCATCTCGCCAATGGCTTGCTTGGATTCGAAGAACTTGTAGATGTAGGCCTTGGAAAAGCCGATGGACTTGGCAAGATCGGAGACGGTCGTCTTCTCGTAGCCATACAGGCTGAAGTGATCGGTGGCCGCGGCAACGATCTGGTCACGCACCTCATGGTCTGCCGGGCCGCGGGCCGAAACGGGATTGGGTGTTGTGCTTGCGTTTTTCATGGGGTTTAGCTTACCGCCAGTTTCAAAGCTTGACAACAAGTGACTAAATTGTATTATAGTCACAATCATCTCTCCCGCTCCGGTACCGCCCATGCAGCCCAAACACGCCCTTGCCGCCCTCATCGTTGCCAGCCTGTCAACAGGCTGCGCTGTCGGCCCAGATTACGTCCGGCCCGACATACCCATGCCGCAACGGTTCATGGGCCAGCCGGCTGTAGATCAACGACAGGCGACTGCCAGTGCCGACCTCGCCGTATGGTGGGCAGGTTTCGGCGACCCGCAACTGACGCGATTCGTGAAGCTGGCGCTGGAACAGAACCTCGATCTCGCCCAGGCATCTGCACGCGTCCGGCAGGCGCGTGCCGGGCTTGGTGCGGCCAACGCCGCATTGCTGCCTTCCGGCAATGTGGCCGGTCAGGCGGCCAGGGCTTATCAGTCCGTGGAAACCCCGTTGGGGCAAGTTTTGAACTCGACCCCCGGTTTCGACCGTTACGGCAATGCTTACGAGGCCAACGCCGGTGCGAGCTGGGAGCTGGACGTGTTCGGCGGCCTGCGCCGGGGACAGGAAGCCGCGCTCGCCGAGTACCAGGCTTCGGAAGCCGGCGCAGTAGCCACTCGACTCGCCGTGGCGGCACAGACCGCCGACATCTACATCAGCATCCGTGGATTGCAGACCCGCCTCGACGTTGCCCGAAAACAGGTGCAAACACAGCAGGACCTGCTTTCAACCATCAAGCTTCTGTACAGCAAGGGATTGGCGGCCGAAATGCAAGTGCGGCAGGCCGAAGGCGCGCTTGCGCAGGTCCGTGCATCCGTACCGGTGCTTGAGACGGGTCTGGACGCGGCCATGAACGCGCTGGATGTGATACTTGGTTCGCTGCCAGGCACGCATCGGTCTGAGCTGATGGAAGCCAGTACTATCCCGACGGCCCCGCAGATCGCCGCCACCGGGTCGCCCGGCGAATTGCTCAGGCGCCGGCCTGACCTGATCGTGGCCGAGCGCCGCCTGGCCGCGTCGAACGCGCGTATTGGTGTTGCCATCGCCGAGTACTACCCCAAGCTCTCGCTGAGTGGGCTGATCGGCAGCGCGACTTCGGTGTCCGGTGGCAATCTGTTCACCGGCGGCGCCAGTCAGGCCGCCGGCGTGCTCGGTCTGCGCTGGCGCCTGTTTGATTTCGGCCGCATCAATGCACAGATCGAGCAGGCCAAGGGCCAGGAGGCCGAGATGCTGGCTGCGTATCGGCTAGCCGTACTCCGGGCAACAGAGGATGTGGAAAATGCCTTCTCGGCGCTGGTCAAGCGCGAAGAGCTGGCCGCTGTTCTAGCCCAAGGCGTGGACTCGCTCGGCCGCGCGCGAGGCGCTTCGTTTGCAGCGTATCAAAAAGGGGTCGTCAGCCTGATCGAAGTCTTGCAGGCCGACGAAAACTTGCTGCGCACCTCCGATGCACGAGTGCAAGCGCAAACGGAATCAGCACGCGCAGCGGTCGCGGCCTTCAGGGCGCTCGGCGGCGGCTGGCAATCCCGAAAAGCCGACATGCTGTCGATCAAGCAGTGACAGCACATACCCGTAACGGCTAAAGAGGAATATGGAACTTCGCCGTTTCCATTGCTTCATAGTCGCAGCTGAAGACTTCCATGTCGCTCGCGTCGCGGAGCAGCTACGCATTGAACCGTCACCGTTATCGCTTGCGATTAAGAAATTGCAAAACTTGCCTGGGACGATTCACTACGGTGGCGTGGTTTCTCTATTTGGACGCAGCACCGAAAAGCCGGCTCCAGATACCTCTGCTCCAGTGTGAGTTCGCTTGGGGATGGTATCGTCCAGTGACTTCCTGACACTCGTCGTTCGACTTTAGCGATGCGACCAGCGGCAATGACTGAACGTCAGACCAAGCAATGTCGTGTTTGAGAATAAACCGAAAGGGTTTCAACCAAGCAGCAGGTTCAAGCATATTGAGCTTGGCAAATTACTGGTTAACGCGGCGAGCCAGGCAGGCGCAAGCGATGTGCCAATTATTTCGCAGCAGCATGCGCTATGCGTCGCAAGACACGCGCCTCAGCAGCAGGCCCTGCGCCTATGACATGTTCCGTTTCACTGATCCGCTTTCCCGTCAAAGCATCGACGAGCACGGGATCAGCCTTCTCGCCGGTGCTTGAGTCGAGCAGCACAACACTTGCACCCTCAGGTGCGAAATGCTTGTTGCCCCAGGCGAGAAGCGCCAGCAATACCGGGCGGAAATCGCGGCCGCGCTGGGTCAGGAGGTACTCATGGCGCGGGGGTTTTTCGCAGTAGAGATGGCGTTCCAGCACGCCTTCCTCAACCAACGCATTGAGTCGGCGCGTTAGCATGTTGGGAGCAATATCAAGACTTTTTTGAAATTCATCGAAGCGGGTCAGGCCATAGAAGGCATCGCGCAGAATAAGGATGCTCCACCATTCACCAACCCGTTCGAGGCTACGGGCAATGGGGCATTGCATGTTGCCGAAACTCTTGTGTTGCATGATGGTTATCCTCTCCGCGTTCATATGACTTTTAATATGATAGCAACTATGGTTGGCATTAGGAGTAAACCTCAAGCGTCAGCGGTGATTTGCAGCAACGCTTGAGGTCGGGCCCGCGTTTATCGGGCTCAACGTTGCAACGGTGTCAGGTAAATACCGGTCGACAAGCCCTGTTTTACTGTGCGAGTGATGTCATCTGCCAGTACTTCTTCCAGACCACTTTCGACCCCGGCCAGCGTCGTTACCGCGACGTCTTGCGGACTCACCTTGGCAAAATCCAAACCATGCGTCATATCGGTATCCATAAAGCCGACATGCAAGCCGACCACCTGCGTGCCTTGTGCCCGCAGCGATGTGCGCAAGCCGTTGGTGAAACCCCAGGCGGCGGACTTTGATGCGGCGTAGAGTGATAGTTCCGGCGAATTCACCCAGCTTCCTACCGACAGCACATTGACGATGGCCCCGCCACCATTGGCAGCCAGGATCGATGTAAACGCTTGGCTCATACGGATCGGACCAAGGAAGTTGGCATCCAGAATATCACGCGCGGTATTGATGGCCATTGGATCGAGATAGCTGATGAGCTTGGCGATCCCGGCATTGTTAATCAGCAAGGTGACATCGCCGCATTGCGCAGAGGCAGCAGCAACGTCGGCGGGATTGGTCACGTCGAGCTTGACGGCGACAACGCCTGGCAACTTGATGCTGGCGGGATCGCGCACGCCGGCGTAGACCTTGCTGGCGCCGCGAGCTAGTAATTCATGTACAAGAGCAAGGCCTAGGCCACGATTTGCGCCGGTAACAAAGGCGACGGAGTCTTTGATTTTCATGGGGCATTTCCTTTTCAACAAGAAGAGCAAACAAGGTCAGGACACAACGGGGTAAATCGGATGGGTTCAATGCGCGTCCGCTGAGGGCGCCTTGGGTGGCGCGACCTTGCGCATCAAGGGCACCATGGCTGTGGCGATAATGAAGCAGACCATGACTGCGAGGAAGGTATCGGCAAAACTCAGCGTCAGCGCTTCGCGGAAGGTGAGCTTCCAAAGCTGTCGCAGTGCGCCGGATTCACCCAACGCCAGATCGCCACCCAAGTTTGCAAAATGGCTGCTGATGCTTTGCAGTATCGAGTTGGTCGCATCATTGCTGCGGGTTAGATGCTCGGCCAGCCGCTGAAAGTGCAAGTTGGTGCGATCGTTCAGAATGGTGGCGCAGACCGCGATGCCGATGGCCCCGCCCAAGTTACGCATCAGGTTGAACAAGCCGGATGCCAGTCGGAGTCGTTCCATGGCCAGTCCGCCCAGCGTGAGCGTAACAATCGGTGGCACGGCAAACTGCTGCCCTATCCCGCGCAACGCCTGTGGCAGCAACAGTTCAGCACCGCTCCAGTCGTGCGTGATCGGCGAGAATTGCCACATCGATAGCGCGAAGCAGGCCAGCCCGAACATCATCAGCCAACGCAGGTCGACCCGGTTGGCGAAGAAAGAGTACACCGGGATCGACAGGATCTGGAACACGCCGGTGGAGAACACCGCCATGCCAATCTGCAAAGCGCTATAGCCGTGCACCCGACCTAGGAAAACCGGGGTCAGGTAAATGGTGGCGAAGATGCCTACCCCGGTAATGAAGGAAAAAAAGCAGCCGAGCGCAAAATTACTGTTCTTGAGCGCCCGTAGGTCCACCACAGGGAATCGATAACTCAGGCTGCGCCAAACAAACAGCACGCTGGAGATGCCTGCAATCCAGGCTGTGGTCAGGATCACCGGGTCGCCTAGCCAGTCCAGGCGCGGACCTTCTTCCAGCGTGTATTCCAGACAGCCGAGAAACAAGGCCATCAGTGCCATGCCCAGATAATCTGCGTTGCGTAATAGCGACCAGTCTGGCCGATCTATCTTGACCAGGATGGGTACGGCAAGGGTGACGAAGATGCCTGGCACAAGATTGATAAAGAACAGCCAGTGCCAGGAATAGTTGTCAGTAATCCAGCCGCCGACGGTTGGGCCCAGCGTGGGAGCCAACGAGGCAATAGCGCCGATGGTGGCCGCAGCGATGACGCGCTGTCGGCCGGAGAAGAAGGCGAACGCGGTAGTGAAGACCAAGGGAATCATGGAGCCGCCAAGGAAGCCTTGTAGCGCCCGAAACAGGATCATGCTCTGGATATTCCATGCCATGCCGCACAACAAGCTGGTGAGCGTGAAGCCCGCGGCCGAGATGCTGAATAGCCAGCGTGTCGACATCACGCGCGACATCCAGCCCGACAACGGAATGACAATGATCTCGGCAATCAGATAGCTGGTTTGCACCCAGACTGTCTCGTCGACGCCGGCTGATAAACCGCCACCGATCTCGCGCAAAGAGGCTGACACAATCTGGATGTCAATCAGTGCAATGAACATGCCGATGCACATGGTGGAGAAAGCAAATACCTTGGCCGCCATGGTCATGTCTGCTGGCAGGATCAGTTTCAGCAGTTCCCGGGTAGGGGGGGCGGCGCTCATGGCTGCTGACCTCGGGTGCTGCGGGCATCGACCTCTGCAATCACCGACAAACCGGGACGCAAGGCACCCAATACCCCGTCGGCATCGTCAAGCACGATGCGCACCGGTACGCGCTGCACGATCTTGGTGAAATTGCCGGTGGCGTTCTCTGGCGGCAAAACACTGAATTGCGCGCCGGTAGCGGGTGCCATACTGGCGACATGGCCGTGGAAACGATGGCCTGGCAGCACGTCGGCCTCAATCGTGGCCGGCAGGCCGGGCCGGAGCTTGGCAAGTTGGCTTTCCTTGAAGTTGGCATCAATCCATAACCCGCGTGCCGGCACAATGGACATCATATGGGTGCCAATTGCGGCGAACGCGCCATTGCGGGCATAGCGGTTGCCGATGGTGCCGTCGATCGGTGCACGCAGTTCGGTGTAGCCAAGATTCAGTTTGGCAATATCGCGCTCGGCAATGGCTTGCTTGAGTGCTGCGACTGCCTGCAGGCGGCGCGTCGCGATCACGTCCAACTCGCGTTCCGCCGCAACTTGTACGGCTTGCGCTTTCTGGCCGTTAGCCAACGCCTGCTTGTAATCGGCATCGGCCTGTTGTGCACTCTGAATAGAGACGGCCGCCCTGGCTGACAGGTTCTGATAACGCTGTTCATTGTCGTGCGAACGTGCGGTCTCGGCCGATGTTGCGACGACGCCGGCCCTGGTCTGCGCAATCACCGCTTGTTGCAAGCTGCGCGTGGCGTCCAGATTGGCGATCAGGGCTTGTTGTGCGGCCACGGCGCCTTCCGCCTTTTCCAGTGCCGCCCGATAGTCGCGGTCATCGAGTTTTACCAGTAAATCTCCCGCATGCACGATCTGGTTGTCGGTCACAGCTGCCGAGACGATATAGCCCGGCACCTTGGGGCTGATCACGGTGATGTCGCCGCCGACATAAGCGTCTTCCGTGTCTTCCATGAAGCGCCCGTTATTCCACCAGTGCCAACCATAAATACCTGCGCCGATGCCCGCAGCAATGGCAACACAGGCGGCGACCCGTATTCTGCCGCGCAACTTATTCCGTTTCTCCTGTACTTCGGGGATGGCTGACTCATTGGCCGGGCTCGTCATGGTTACTGCTCCTTATCTATGTCCACTCGCTGTGGATGGGTGAACAAAATGCTTGGGGTACCGCTGAGCAAGCGAATTGGCCAATAGAACGGTGATTTCAGAACATCCGTTTATGCCGCTTGCTACCAATTTAAAATACCACTTGCTTTTATAATGAAAGTGACTGTACTCTTGTAACTATCGTAATGCAAGTTACTGGTAAAACTATTTAAATTACCCAGACAAAACCATGACCCAGAGTGACTGATGGCGGATGGTGCGCGAGATCGAAGACAACATACCGACACGCTCTTGGCCCGTGCTGTCCATGACTACCGGGTCAAGAGAACGCCGAATCCATGCGAAGAAGTAATGCCGAAGAAGTGGCAAGGCTGGTGATCCAGCGTCCTTCGAGTCGGCAGCAGCCGGCCAATTTAATAAAGGAATCCATCATGACAAGCAGCAAGACCGTTTTATCTACAGCCAAGTCTCGTTTGCCGAACGTGCTGCTCAGCATGGCAATATCGTTAGCACTCTCGGCCTGCGCTGTGGGTCCCAACTATATAAAACCTGAATCGACCATGCCGCAGGCCTTCAAGCATGCCGGAACGGCAACGATGACCGTACCTCTCGCACTCGACGCCTGGTGGTCGCACTTCAACGATCCGGTACTGACGCGGATCATTGAACGCGTGCTGGCACAAAATCTCGACTTGGCAGCCGCTCTGGCGCGAGTCGATCAGGCTCGTGCCGTTGCACATCTATCAAGTGCTGCGTTGTTGCCAATTGGCAGCGTAAACGCCCAGGTCGCGGAACAGCACCAGTCACTGGAAAGCCCGATGGGTAAGCTGGCCAGCCACCAGCCTGGATACGAACGCAATGCGACCTTGTATAGCGCAGGGGTTGGTGCCAGTTGGGAAATTGATCTGGCTGGCGGTCTGCAGCGCGGGGCGGAGGCCGATACGGCAGAGGCACAAGCGGCCGAGGCTGACCGGTTGGGGGTGCGGGTGTCGGTCGCGGCGGAGGCGGCCGATGCTTATTTTCGGGTGCGCGGCGCACAGGCACGGATTACCTTGGCCGAGGATGAGATCAAGGCTGACGTCCACTTGCTTGAACTGGTCAACCTGCGCTTGAACGAAGGTATGTCGACGCTGCGAGAACAATCCCAGGCCGAAGCACGCGTCGCTCAAGTCAAAGCCAGCATCCCGCCGCTGCGTGCCGAACGGGATGTCCAGCTGAACCGCTTGGACGTACTGATGGGCGCCCAGCCTGGCACTTATGCCGTGGAGCTTGCCGCCCCGGCACTGGATGCCACTATTCCTGCCCTGGCAGTAACGCTCAAGCCGGAGGATCTACTGCGCCGCCGTCCCGATGTGATTGCCGCTGAACGTCGCCTGGCCGCATCGAACGCTCGCATCGGTGTAGCCACTGCGGAGTACTACCCCAAGGTTTCGCTCTCAGGCTTGCTGGGTTTTGAAAGCCTGAACAGTGCGACGCCGTCGGCAGCCAGCTTCCAGCCATTGGCACTGATCGGCGTGCATTGGCGATTATTTGACTTTGGCCGTATCGATGAGGATGTCGCACGTGCCAAAGGCGCCAATGCAGAAGCGCTAGCGCATTACCGTTTATCGATGCTACGGGCGACGGAAGATGTCGAAAACGCGTTAGTAATGCAAACCGAGTTTGATGCCGAGCGCCACGAATTGATCCGCGAAGTCGAAGCAGATCAGCGCGCACGGAATTCTTCAGAAGAAGCCTACAAAGGCGGCGCCAGCAGTCTGATGGAAGTGTTGGAACAAGATCGACAGTTATTGGCGGCACGCGATCAGCTGGCGCGCGCGCAAACCGGCAGTGGCCGAGCAGTGGTTGCGACATTCCGCGCATTGGGCGGTGGATGGTAGTGCTATTGACCGCGCCATTTCATAAGGCATCATTTCCTACGGGACGGGTACAGGCCAGTGAGTTCATTCGCTAAACGGTAACCTCACCAAACACTTGTCGGAGCGTCGTTATCATAAACGGCTACTGCAATTTGGTTACCTGCTGTTTAGTTGGCAGCAGCTCGAAGGGCAGCAACGGGCACGGAGTACGCATTCGTCGAATGGAAAAGCCGCCGTTCAGCGTAACTCCCTATTGAAGGGCGGCTAACCGGTGCATTGCAGACTGATACCGCCAAGCGGGTGAACGTCGGCAATGGCCGAGGACGGGACTTTGGCCAGAACGATCATTCGGGTACCGTTGGCATAATGACCGCAATGAAATAAACCTGCCGTACGATAACTACCCCCTCGAATGGCAGATTTTAAATTTTAATTCGCGAAAGAGAACCACTCGTCTATAAATACCGACAGTTCATTGATGCGGGAGTTGGGGAGGTCGGCAGTTTTTCGAGGGTGGATTTGAGACAGGCTGACGGCTCCAACTTGTTAAGTTTCGCTATAGCATGCAGGTTTTGAATCGCAGTTGCAGGCTTCTTGTCTCGCTCACTGTGGGCAAATAACCAGGTTAGAGCCAAAGAAAGTACCTTTTAGGAGGGCGCGTTAAGTGCGCTTCCCTATGGGGAGCATTAAACAAACCACGTTCTTAAAACGTGGTTTGTTTAATTAGTGCAATGGTCAGATTTTATTTCCAAAAAAGTAAAACAAACCTGACTTGTTCAGTCCTGCTCGGTAGCGTTATGGGACGATCACTTCAACTGGTTCGGCAGGTTCTGGGGAAAGCCGGCAGGAAGTGCGCTGGCCGGGCAGTTGATGACGGTGTCGTCATTCGGGCCGCAATCCCGCACAAAGGTAATCGTTGCGAATTCGTCGATGACTTCGGTTGGATAAGCGGGGCCGGCTGCGCGGTAGGCTTCCATTGTGGGGATGTGGTCATTCTGGAAACACACGGTTTTCTTCGGATCATTGATCACCCAACGTGGGAAGAAAATAGTTCCGTGGTAGACCATATCCTGCAGATTGGCGATCAAGCTGACATCGGTTCCAGTCGGCTCTGTCCAGGAAATCTTGTAAACATCTCCCCCCACGCGCGCGATGAATACGCGTTGATCCTTGACCCAGCGATTGCCGACAATGCCGCTATGAATCCGGTAATCAATGGTGTGGTCATTCTTGATGTAGATCTCGTAGTTCCATCCATTCTCATAGGTGTAAATGATTTGCTTGCCGATGAAGCCGCTCAGGTCGTGCTTGTCGAAACTTGCCATGGTTTCTACCTCTAGCTGTGTAGTGAAAGGGTACAGCCATGATGGTATGACTAAATAATTAGGTTTTATAGTGCGAATTTTGGACTAAACAAATCGGATTTTTAGATTAATATGCTCATTTAGTATCGTTTAAAAAACGGGAGAAAGCGAAATTGATAGGGGACTTTCCTGCCACGACACTTGAACAATGGGTTGTTCTGCAGACCGTGATCAACGAAGGTAGCTTCGCCAAGGCCGCCGAACGACTGCATCGCAGCCAGTCTTCCATCAGCTATGCTTTGAGTGGCCTGCAGGCACATCTGGGTATGGAATTGCTGCACATCGTCGGACGCAAAGCAGAATTAACGGATGCCGGGAAACTAATGTTGGCTCAGTCACAGCCTTTGGTGGCGAACTTTCTGCGGCTTGAATCCCATGCGCAAGGACTCAAGGCCGGAGAGAGGACAAGCCTGAGTCTGATCGTCGATAGTGTTTTCCCCAAAAATCTATTGTTTGGCGGACTGAAGATTTTTCAGCAGCAATTCCCTCATGTCCTGGTGCATGTATCAGAGGTTTTGCGCTCGGAAAGCGAGCAATCTCTTGCCCGCAAGGATGCCGATCTCTACATCATCGCGCTTTCACCGGAAATCGCGGTGGTGGGAAATTTCCTGATGGATATTGATTTTGTTGCGGTTGCTCATTCGGATTACCCATTGCACCTTCTGGAAAGCCCGTTAAGTACCGTCCAGCTCGATCAATACCCGCTGGTGGTAATTGCGGATCGTGCCTTGCAGCGCACGCAGATGCACCGAATGAACTCCATGTGGTCTTTCTCAACCTTCGAAGCGGCGATCGAAGCCATCTGTCACGGTGTTGGCTACGGCTGGTTGCCAAGAGAGCGTATCCGTCACTTGCTGGAATCCGGCGTACTCAAGCGTTTGCAAGTGGCATCGCAGCAAGTGAGAAAAACGCCGCTGTATCTGGTGTTTGGCAACGAAACGCTCTGCTACGACCAAACCGTGGCCGCCCTAGCCCGGTTACTTCGGGAACAAGTGGCGAATGACAGGCAGGGGAACAGCGTACTGGATAAAAATCGTACTGCAGGCGACATCGAATAAGCCGCAATGGGTTTGAGTGGCTGCTATCGGGTATAGAAGCCGTCGCCCCAACTGCGGTTCTTTCTCGGTATTGAACTTCCGCTCATGGCCGGAAGGGCGAGTGCGACAACCCCCAACGTGAGGTCGTGTCGCATTAGCCAACACGGCACGGATTTTTCCAGTATTCATCACGCATGCGTTGATTCTGGATGCACTCATACTGCCACCGAATAAAACTATTCCGCAAATGGGAGATCCGATCCGGTTGCAGTAGTTATCCGATATTTTCAGATCATGTGCAACCGATATGTCTCATTGTACTTGCGCCAATAGGTTAAAAATGCCTCTGAACTGATGGCAGGGCTATAGAAGTAACCCTGAAACTCATCACACCCTAACTCAGCCAATTTGTCACGTTGCTCAAGCGTTTCCACAAACTCGGCCACCACGCGCACCCCTTGTTTTCGCCCCAGGATGCCGATTGTTCGGATGATGTCTGAGGAAACTTCATTAGTCATCACATCGTGGCTTAGGCTGCCGTCGATCTTGATAGCACTCATGGAGAAGCGTTGCATGTATAGCAAGGAGCTGAAGCCCATGCCGAAATCGTCCATCGAGAGGTGTACCCCCAATGCAGACAGTTGCCTGAGCATGGCATCGGCCTGCATACTCGGAGCCAGTACGCGGCCTTCGGTAATTTCCAGCTCCAACTCGGAAGGGCTCAGGCCGAAGCGCTCCAGGCATTGTTGAACGAACGCCACAAAGGATCGGTCTTCCAGTTGCATCGGCGACAGATTGACAGACATGATGATGTTCTGAACACCATGGCTCTTCCAGTGTTGCAATGCTGCGCATGCGGTTTCCAGGCTCCAGTTTCCGATTCTATTGATGAGATAGCTTTCCTCTGCCACATTGACGATGGCTGCGGGCATGATCGGGCCATACACAGGGTGTGTCCAGCGCAATAACGCCTCCACCCCACACACTCGGCCATGAGTGTCGTGCTTCGGCTGGTAAGTCTGAAAGACCTGGGTGGTCCCCAGTGCGGTTTCAAAATCCGCATGCAATGACCGTGCAAAGTCGCCCAGAGTATCGAATCGCTGAAGCACACGGCGGTGTTCAAACTGCGCATAACAAAGCTGGTCCATATCCTTGGATAAAGCCTCAGACTGGCTTTTCCGGCGTACAGCTTCAAGCCGCCGAACAAAAGGTAAATACACGGCGGTGCTGGCCAACAATCCTGCGAGCTGAGCTATCACACCGGCAAACCCGCCAGACATGATGTAGCCGGAAATAAAAATAGGGGTGCTCCACTTGACCTCATGCCCCGAGAACTCCAGCCAACCTGTGGCGTGGGCGGCCATGGCGATCAAGGCCGAGGCCAACGGCGCCAATAGGAAAGGAATCACCATGATCGGGCTGAAAATAATCGGCAATCCAAAGACCAGAATCTCGTTGATATTGAAGACCGCTGGCAATGCGGAATACTTGCTAAGCCGACGTAATTGTTGATCTTTGCACACCATCGCAATAGCCAGTACCAAGCCAAAGGTGGCGCCTGATCCGCCCATATATGCAAACGCGTTGATGAAATTTCCGGATGCCAAGTTGGCATCAAACAAGACCCCGGGTTTTGCCATCAAAGTGGATCCAAAGGTTTCCACCAGAATGCCACCATGCATTCCCACAAACCACAGAAGCTGGTTGACAATGATGGTCAGGAGGTTGAGCACATGTGCGCCGCACAACCTGATGATGTCCGTTTTTATCAGCATTTGAAGCAACAGCGTGAATCCTTTGCCCAATTCCGACAAGAAAGCAATCGCCATTGTGGATATGACACAGGTAAATGCCGCCGGGCCCAACTGGTGAAAAGCGTGCCTGAAAAGCATGCTCCCATCCAATCCCACAATGTGTAATGCTCTGGGCATGAGACGCACGTGCAGCTGCAGCGCCTCCACTGTGATGATGCCCGTCAGAATGCCCAGCAGCAAAGATTGCCCGAGTGAGTGCTTCAGACTCACGTCCAGAAACATCAGGCCAATTAAGAAATTCACCAGACACAGAAGCTGAACCAGAATAGGTGTGAGCCAGCTGTTTTCCACGCGCTGTAACGTCAAATGCAGCCTGTTACCTACACAGAGTGCCACGCCCAGACCCATGATGACGCTCAAGGTGGCATCCAGTTTTGTCGCCACCAAACTCCACGGAACATCCCACAACGGACCCCATGTGTCAGGCCAGTAAGCCCAAGGCAGATTCATGACGACCGATAGGGCAACACGAATGAAAGTTAATGGGAGCAGCATGATCATGGCATTCTGGCTTGCTGACAGCCATAGCTCGAAACGGCTTCTTGTCCCTTTTTTAGTCATGGCTTGCCTCGAAATCTGCAATATCCGCACCATGTGTTTTTTGATGACGCATGAATTTCTTTGAAGTAAAGATTCAGGTTCTGACCCAGACGGTTGGGGTTGGGCTTGCCAAGAATTTTTTGTCGCATATGTCGGTCCAACACATCCAGATCAACGACACCCAGACAACGACGTACATCAAAATATAGGTACAGGAACGGATGCTGGATCAATAGGCTCAGAGTGAAGCAGTTATTTGAACATACCGCCATTTCAACGTGCTGTTGTATACCACTCGTACCAAGATGAACTGCGCCGTCGTGCAGAGCGTGTCATCGCAACTGGTGGCAAGCAGCAAATAAGCTTTCACCCGATCCCTGTCCTTGATCATTGCTTCCTGACCAGTACATGCCAATGCCCAGAGCTTTTTGCCACCTTTGAGTTCGCCAGCCTTTCCTGCTCAAACGCACACAACCGTATGCCCGCATCACCCCCAAGCTGATACTCGTTTATGCATCAAATAATTCATTTTAGCGTAATTATTAGGTAAGATTTAAATGGGTATTATCTAACAAAGGAGTAAATATATGCCGATGTTGCAAGTCGAAGAACTCGTCCGTCAAGATAAAGAAAATTTTCACATGATGGCAAACACCGCGTTGCTTGAAGCCATCTACCACCTGGAAGCGGCAAAACACACTGCAGGCGTGGATTCCAGTCAATGCCAAGTCGCGCAAACGAAACTGGATAAAGCCACCGAGGTACAGCGTGCCATAACCAATATCGTAGAAGGGACGCCGGTAATTTATTCGGATATGGTCACCCTGCGCGCATGGCTGCTTTCTGCAGTTCCCACACACTGAATCTTCCTATTCCCGCCGACCTATCAAGTAAACTTAGATGCCGGTTATTCAAGCGGGGTGATGAACGAACCACAACACTTCAGCTTGGATAATTCGCTCACAAAGAACGACCGATGGGACGGCACCGGCACGCGTAACATTAGAATGTGTTGATGTAAAATTTCACACATTGATTGTTATTACTCGTTATTTATGACCATTTACTTGCTTGTGTAGTAATATTTCGCCTCGCTTAACTCGAGGCTCCCCCATGTTTGATGGCTTGTTGAATGCCTTTGCCAGCGCCTTCACCCAAAGCAACCGGCTGTTGACCCTGCAATTTGGCGGAGATGGATTTGAGCCTGAGGCGTTATTACCGCACATTCTGCGTGGTACCCATTCGATTTCCAGCCTGTACCGCTACGAACTGGATTGCCTCTCGTCCAATGCCTACCTTGAACTGAAAGATCTGCTTGGTTTGCCGGTACAGGTGGGCATCCTTGATCCAAATAGCGATGAGCGGATCATTACGGGCGTGGTCACTTCTGCCGCCACGCTGGGGGCTGATGGGGGATTCTCGGCTTACCGACTGGTGATTGAACCTGCCATCGCCTTGCTCACCCATCGCCGTGCAAGTCGGGTATTCCAGGAGCAATCTGTCCCCGAGATCGTCAAAACCTTGCTCGACGAGCACCTCGCGGCCAACCCGCTTTTTGCCTCTGCATTCAAGCTGGACCCACAACTGACGGAAACTTATCCTGTTCGCAGTTACTGTCTGCAGTACCGGGAAAGTGATCTCACCTTCATAACCCGTTTGCTTCGGGAAGAAGGGATTGCCTGGCGTTTTGTGTTTACTGCCGGGGATATTCCGGTCCATACGTTGGTCCTATTTGACGACCCCTATAATCCTGAACAAAGCCAGCTTGGCCGAGTCCGCTTCCATCGTGCTGATGGCACCGAAAGCGAAGATGGACTGCAAAGTTGGGAGAGCAGTCGCCAGATCGTTTCCAGTCAGGTCAGCCTCAGCAGTTTCGATTACAAGAGCGTCACCCCCAACCAGGCTCAGGACCACAGCCAAATCGATCAAGGTCAGGCAGGGGAACAAGCTCAGTCCAACCTGGAAGATTACGATCCACAATCCCTTTACTATGGCGATCCAGGTGACCTGAACCGTTACGCCACCCTACGCCAAAAGGCCGTTGATCGTTCCGCCAAGACGTTTACTGCAATGGGTACGGTCCGGGCTTTGAATGTCGGGGAGTGGTTTGAACTCACAGATCATCCGGTCCATGACCAAGATATGCCGGAACAGCGCCAGTTTGTGGTCACCGGAGAAACACTCACTGCACAGAACAATTTGCCTGGGGATGTGCAGCGTGGGCTTGTTGGGCTTTTGGCCATGGTTGCAGGCACAAGCAAATCCAGCAGTATCGACGGCAATAACAGCCCACCGTTTCAAAACCAGTTGACCTTAACCCGTCGGGGCATTGATCTCACTCCTGACTACGCTCACAGCGAACATGCCAAGCCCAAATCCAACGGCGTGCAGACGGCAACGGTGGTCGGCCCCGCCGGTGAGGAAATCCACACCGACGCACTTGGCCGTATCAAGATCCAGTTCCATTGGCAACGCCCGAGCGAACATCCGGAATTCGGCGCCAATCTGGATGATCACAGCAGTTGCTGGCTGCGCGTCGCCTATCCCAGTGCCGGTGCAGACTGGGGCCACCAGTTCATTCCGCGCATTGGTCAGGAAGTGCTGGTCGACTTCATCGAAGGCGATATCGACCGCCCGTTGATCACTGGCGTGGTTTACAACGGCAGCCATACCCCACCAGAATTCAGCGGTGCCGGATCACTCCCGGCCAACAAGACGCTCTCCGGCATCAAGAGCCAAGAATACAAAGGCGGGCAATACAACGAACTCTTGTTCGACGACACCACCAACGAAGTCCGCACCAAGCTCAGCAGCGAACACGCCAAGACGCAACTGAACCTCGGCTACCTCACCCATCCAAGAACCGAGGGCAAAGCAGAACCCCGAGGCGAAGGCGCAGAACTGCGCACCGATGCCGCCGCCACCATCCGCGCCGCGCATGGCTTGCTGCTCAGCACCGATGCAAGAACTGGCGCCAGCGACAAGCAGCTTGCGCGCGGAGAACTGACCAGCCACCTACAAACCGCCCTCGACTTGCTTAAAAGCCTGGGCGACAGCGCCGAAACCTGCCACGCCTTCAAAACGGAAACCGACAAACAGAAAGAACTCAACCAGCAACTGACTGATTGGGAAAACGGCAGCAACACCGCCAAAGGCAAGTCCAACGGTCAAAGCCCGATCATCGCCATGAGTTCCCCCGGCGGCATCAGCAGCGCCACACCGAAAACCACCACCCACTACGCCGGCCAGCAGATCAACCAAATTGCCGGAGAGCACATCCAGCAAACCGCCGGACAACAGATCAAGCTCAACGCCGGCCAAGGCATTAGCCTCTTCAGCCAGAAAGAAGGCGTGCGCCTGATCGCGCATGAAGGGCAGTTCCTCGCCCAAGCCCAAACCGATGACATGGCGATCAATGCCCAGAAGGGCATAAAAATCACCTCGTCCAGCGAAGGCATTGAAGTGGTGGCGGCCGATAAGCTCACGCTGGTCATCGGCAGCGGCAGCTACATCACGCTGGGCGGCGGCAAAGTGGAATTCGGTTGCCCAGGTACGTTCAACGTAAAGGCTAGCAATATTGCCTGGGTGGGGCCGGCAAAGCTTGAGGGCATGCTGCCTGAATTTCCAAGAACCACCTTGGTTGAAGCGCCCGCCAAGTTCAACCTGGTCCTGACCCATATTCCCGGCCCCAATGGCAAACCATTGCCCAATGTTGCCTGGAGAATTGTTCAAGCGAAAAACGCTTCCGAAGCGTTACAGCAATCCACAGCCTTACTCGAAGGCAAGACGGATACCACGGGAAAACTCGTCTTATCCTCAGCCCAAGAAAAACAGCTTAAGGAACTTCACAACGATGAAGTCAATGGTATCTGGGTTGTTTATGCCGGGCATGTTCGTCAGCTAGCACTGTCTGCAGAACATGATGGATGGACCGAAAGGCACAAGCGAGATCAAGCCTTGGATGCCATGGGTTACACCGACACGTTGGGTATCGCTGATGCCAATATACCGTTTAACAGTGGCTTGTTGCGACATGCTCAACGCACGGTAGGTAAGTCCAGCGACATTGCCGTCTTCGATAAATTGAAGGAAAACCAAGCGTGAGCTACTCATCTACGCCAACATTTGACTATGAGATGCCGACTAAAACCATTCGGCAAATCTATGTAAAAGACACCTTGGAACCCTGTAAAGCCCAGGGTTCCGGTAATATTGATCTCGCCTATGAGCAAGTGTTTTCAGATCCCGTCGGTGGAAATACCGTCACTTTCCTCACCACAGGAAAGGCCTATTTTGCAGAACTGATCACGGCAATACGCGACGCGAAGGAAGAGGTGTTAATTGCAGGTTGGCAGATTAACTGGGATGCACAGCTGGCTATCGGTATGCGCCTGTACGATCTTCTGTTGGAGGTTGCCAGAAAAGCGGACGGACCGAAGATTTATGTCATGCCTTGGGATAATTCATCGCAAGTAGAGACCTATGCCAAACAAACCGAAAAGGTGCTGCTCGACATTAATACCATTGTTGGAAAGAAAAAGATTTTCGTGTACCGATCACCTTCGCTTTCCGATGAAGATCAGCTATTTTTCAGTCATCATCAAAAGCAAGTCGTCATTGATCGCAAAATTGGTTTTATCGGCGGTATCGATATTGCCTATGGACGCTATGACGATGCAACCTTCACACTGAAAGCTGATGCAGATGGCCGCGATGGCTTGAATCGCTACAACTCCTGCATTCCCGCCATTGGCAGTATGGTGCATCCTAATATTGACCCGGATCTGCTCAACGGCTGGTATGACAATAGCATTGGCGGTGCCGCAAAAAAAACGCGACAAACAATTGCCGATGGCGGCCTGCAAGGTGTCTCTGGCGGTACGCCCACGACCACGCTAGATCCCACTCGTCAGCCGCGCATGCCCTGGCAAGACCTGCAACAGAAGATCGATGGCCCAGCAGCAATCAATCTCGCGTTGAATTTCGCGCTACGCTGGAATGTTGGCGCGAGTCCCAAATTAAAGGTTCCTGCCCTTGCCGTTAAACCTGCCCCCGGTGACTCTGGGTGCTCGGTACAGGTATTGCGCAGTGCATCGGCAGCCTTGCGCGATAAAGAGTTCTCGGCATGCCTTGGTGAAACAAAGAAAAACGCGTTTCCGTATTACACCCCAAGCGGAAAGCAAGACGATATCCTGCGCGCGATGTACCAGCTCATCGAACAGGCCCAGCACTACATTTATATCGAAAATCAGTTTTTTACGTCAGCATTTGGCGATGCAGTGCCACCAAACATCGATGAAAGATTATCGGGACCAGCCCGAATAGTTAAAGCTGGAAATGCTTGGTCTGTACGTGCAACCCGCATCATGCCCGGCGATGCAGATGGCCCGATCAAGAACGAGATTTGCAAGAAACTGGGGGAGCGTTTGTGGCGCGCCATCACAGAAGGTAAGCGCGAGCCGTTTCATGTCTATATTGTGCTTCCTGTGCACCCGGAAGGGCATCTCAATGATGGTCCGACCATGACGCAGATACACTGGACCATGCAAAGTCTGGTATTCGGTACTCACAGCCTTCTGGCGCGCGTCAAAGATGCATTACGTCAAGTCAACCGTCCTGAATCGGAATGGACGCAATACCTTACCCTGCTTAACCTGCGTAACTGGGCGAAGCTCACCGATGCCAATGGCAACACATCGGTCGTCACGGAACAGATTTACGTACATACCAAACTGATGATCGTTGATGACCGTTTTGTGCTGCATGGCAGCGCCAACATTAACGACCGCAGCCAGCTGGGCAGCCGCGATTCCGAGATAGCCGTATTGATCCACGACTCCGCCGATAGCCTGGCCGACCTTTGCGGTACCGGAGATCAGTTGCTCAAGCTCAAACATGCCAGCAAGTTACGCAAAGCGATCTGGCGCAAACTGTTCGGGCTGGATCAGCAACAGTGCCAGAGCACAGGCGGTGCAGGGCCCGCATCTGCATTGGAAGCCATGCTGGATCAACCGGCCGCACCGGCAACCGTGGCGGCGATTCAAGATATTGCCTCAAATAATCAGGCAATCTACAAAGCCGTATTCAAATGGATACCTCAAGATCAGATTCTTTTCTCTGGTGAAAAAGAACCTGTACTGGCTTCGATCTGGCCGCTTTGGAAAAAGAAGTTGGACGAAAACGGAAATGAAATTTCAGGTGCTTTAGTGGGTGAAATGCCGTTTGATGAGCCCTTCTGGACTCATCCGCAAGTCCCTGCGAGTGCGGCAACCCAACTTAGTGCGATCCAAGGCTTCATTACCGCTTTGCCGATTAACTGGACGGCGAAAGAAAACAACAACATTGGCTATCACGAACGCTTGGTCGCAGAAAATAATCTGCCCAATGCCAAACATAACGATGCCAATGTATTGACTGCGAGCGCCACCACAGAAAACGATCGAACTGGTCCGTCAAAAGGATAATTGTGAGAAATTTGATATTGAAATGGCTTACCTCAAGCGCTCTCGGCCTGTTGGCCGTATTGACCGTCTCTGAATCGCAAGCCTCAAACACCCCCACTGATTGGAAAACCGAGTGTGTCGGGCGTTTCTTGATCGGATTGCCGGGGGAGGTCGACGTAGCACTGCCACGAGCATCCTATTTATATGATGGCACTGTCACCAACGGATACGTCAATTATGTATTCATTATTGGGGAGCCAAAACACGGGGGTTACCTGCCAGACGGCACCTTTTATGGGGCCGTATCCGGCGATTCCAAAGCATGGGGATCGAAACAATTAGTTCATGGAGAACTGGTCACGGGCCCCACCATTACTCCGGATGGATTTAGTCAATTCAAGGCAGACGTGGGACGCTTTTATGAAGAAAAGAAGCAGGCTTATCTGAAAAGTCATGAGGACGATTATGCAAAAAATATTTACCCCCGACCTACAGATATACCTGACGCCTTTGCTTGGTCAGGTCCTATCTACCTGATGCGTGGCGGTCGGCTTTTTTCTTATGACTACCCTGGCCTTTGGGAAAACCCTCAATCACAAGAGCGCCTCCGTTTTGTCGCCACCTCACTACGTACACGCAATCTTTACGAAATCCCCAATGAAGCGGGTCTATGCCTGCATTACGCTTTTTTACCCGAGGCGCCCACATATCCCGACTCGCGTGTTATCGGCGTCACCTATCGCCTGAAAGACCATCCAGATGTCGAGATATTTTTTATGGATCAAACCGCGCAAAAAAAATCTCCGCAATCCAAGCACGAAATGACCGCCGCAGAGGAAGTGCAGTTCTTTTGGGAAGATGACTATAACCCACACGAAAAACAGAAACGCATCCTGAACCCTCACATTCCCGGCGTCGTGCAGTTCCCCACAGTCAAGCTAGGTGGTTATGAAGGCAAAGCCAGCTTCATTGAAACCACGCATAAGGATGGCAGTATCGATTACGGTTACATGGCCTATGTGAAGGGCGACCCTGATGCAAAGGAAGACACCCCCACGCTCATGCTGTACGTGATTCGCACTGCGGCTCGTGCCAAAGGTGCGCCTGTTAGCAAGGACGAATTGAAGAAGCTGGCCGATCAGATCGCGGCAAGCATCCGACGCAGACCGGTGCATTAGCCATTTCATTACAATTTTCATTCATGTTTATGGCTGACAACCTATGCAACATGTAATCGCAAGGGTGCCAGATTGTGTGCTGGTTAATTTTGAGATCGAACTGCAATACTGCTGAACAGAACATAGAAGCCAATGGCATTCCTGGTTTGTTCGCAGGCCCATTGAGGACATAGTTGGATGCAGGAACCGTGCACAAAACATCTTTGTGTTCTCCGCGGTAGTCGCAATGCAAAATTGGCATGGCGTGTGGATACCGTTCGGAATGGGAAGAGTTTTCAGAAATATTTTTATGACCATTTGCATGGCGGCACGGAAGCGGCGCTAAGCGCTGCCCTGCAATGGCGCGATGAGGTTTTTAAAGCCCATCCCGTCAATACCAAATTGCAGCAAGCGACACACGTTCGCAAAAACAACACTTCGGGCCGTCCTGGAGTTTTTCTGCGCAAAATTCAACGCACTCGGAAAGGAAAGGTCCAGCACTATCAAGTTTGGCAAGCACAGGTGCCAGAAGGGGTAACACCCTATAGGAGCAAGAGTTTTTCAATTCAGAAATATGGCGCTGAACAGGCCTTTAAACTGGCAGTTGCTGCTCGTGAGGCGTTTGAAGCTGCCTTGATCTAGTGGTAGATGACTTGTCCGCTTTTATTGTGGTTTTTTTGTGAATATACGCAACAGGCAGTGCAAATGAAATTGGCGACTGTTATTCCCACATGTAGTTTATGTGAAAATTAACCATCGCCAATTAGTAGTTTAACTACGGATATTCTTGAGGAACTATCAGTAGTTTGCTAAATTCTGTTCTGTACCCAGCTGCATGGGTACCAGTTCTTTTTGCTCTACGGCAAATCGAACCTCTTCTCCTCCTCCTCGTCCCGATCTATGTTCGTTTGCCAGAAACGATGATGGTCGGGAATTTTTTTGCATTATGCTCAGGCAATAGGCTGATGCACAAGAAGTACCGGCGTTTCCTCTACTATCCTGTAGCTTTTACCCAACATCGCTAATACTTTGAAAGTAAGTAGACAATGTTAGCCAGTATCTATGGCAAAAAATCTGGCGAGTAGTCAAAAAACAACAGGCAATAAATCCTCGGCTTGCTTTGCTGACGGCAGTTCGGCCATTGCCGACGTTCACCTGCCTGGCTGTTTCGGTCTGCAATGTGCCGGGGAGCTGCCGTTCAGTGGGATATCACGTTGAACGGCAGCTTTTCCACTCGACGAACGCGTACTCCGTGCCCTAAGCGGACATTAACGTAGAGGTGACCGACGCTGCGCGGCTTTATCGCGCAGCGTCCAGCGACCGCCTTGTTAGATTTCTAGGGCAAGCGCTTGAGGTGTCGAAACATCGTGGCGGCATACAACTCATTACCTTCGTTACGCCTCTGATATGCCACGAGATCGCCAACATCAAAAGGGACTCCATATCTAGCGTGTGGTCGGATCACTACAAATATCTCCCATTCTTCAATGTGGTTCGGAACATCTGTTCTAGATATCTTTACCTTCCCCTTGTCAGTCAATTTCCAAAACTCCACACGCGGGAATGGACGGAAAATATTTTCGACCGCTTTGGCGCTGGAAAATGGGCAGACTGTCGCTCCCGACTCAGCGTGAAGAACGGAGCCGTCTGGATTGTAGGTGATACATTCACATTTGATCGGGAACGATGCTGTTCTAGACCAATTGGGTGACTTTGGGCCAAATTTGAATTTCTGCGATGTCTCTGGGAATATCCAACTACCTTCAATGTCGCCCTCTACGGCTGGCCTGTAGAGGTCGACTCCAAGGTCCTCTTTAGTGTTCGGTGGAAACGGACATGGAAATAAGACAAGCATTGCTTTTTCGATTTCCGCAAGATTCGATCCCGTTTTTAGTGGGGGCTGGCGCAGAAAATCGTCAACCCGTTGTTGGATTGTCGCCAGTGTGACGGGGCCTGGGCAAATGAACTTGTCGTCTAGCCGCTTAATGATCGAAACAATTGCAGCGTTCTGCTGGTCCGTTTTTACATCTTGTGCAAACGCAGTAACTGTTCCTGTGAGAAGAATAATTGCAGCTAACAACCAAGATGAAGCTTGTCGCATAAAGGATTTTTTCGTCATCAAGAAACCTACAAGATGTAGGCACCACTGGTGCCATAAAAATTTAAACCGTCACTGACGTTAAACGCACAGTGACACGACATAAAAACGCTTTGAACGTCAACGTTTATCTCAAAAATCCATCAAATCCACGGTCGTTTAAATGCCCGAAAACGATATGGTCAATAAAAGATTACGCCAATCGAGAATACGCGGAATGACGGCTCATGGCCGGAGTCTACCTTCGGAGATGCTTACCCTAAAGCAGGCATTCTGCAATCGACTCAACCTCAATGGCCGCTTTCCAGAGGTATGGCTAAATTGGTGCTACCGGCCATGACCTGCCGTTCGAGGCGGCCTTCCAATTTTAATAGTTAAGGCGTTCTCTGTCCCAGGTGAATGACCGGTATTCGGCGAGCAAATTGACCCCAATGCTGCCATGACTTGGCCAGAAGGACGTTAGCCACAGCCT
>JARLJJ010000080.1 GCA_031291275.1 Formivibrio sp. | reverse complement strand
GGGCGTCTGTCGCAGAGTAATCAGCGACTCTGGCGAAATAAGCAGACGCGTCTTAATGTTTCCACGGTGCGAAGAGAACCCACGCCACAGTAGGTAGTGACCCAGGCGACCACTCACAATTTTCTGGCGACCACCGGCAGCAGAGCGAGGCATGAGGCTTGCTCCACACCCGTGGAACGCTTCAGCATCGATTCCAAGCGGCAAGGAGAGGTCAGCGCCGGGTCGATGATGTACTCGCTGTCACAATCGAAGCCAGGCCAACAGAGTAGCAGCATCGCGGAGGTGAGTTCCGAGCAGTTCCAGGACTGCACATCCACGAAGCCTGTCGCGGCATCTTCATACTTCGCACCAAGCTTCTTGTCGAATCTCCAATAGGCGCGCGAGACACCACCAAACGGCTTGCCTAGCTGTCTCTCCAGAAATCGGAAGGCATCTTCAAGCTGCCTGGGGCTCATCGGAATTCGATAATACACCCACGATTCACCGCTGCCCGGTAGAGTGACGGGTACCGATTTGATGTGACGACCGACAGTGTAATATACCTCATTCTTGAGACTGTCGACCGTGTACGAAAGGTAGTGAGATCCATCAACCTGCTTCTCATTTCCGACGTGCGCAGCGCAGATGATGCAACAATGCGATCCCCTGCAAGGCGCGAGAATCACAACCTCCGTGTGTAATGCGTGGGTCTGCTTGAGCCACTCGGGGAGGAACCACGCTCGATCGAAGCGATAATGCGAAACGTGCGTCGTCGGATCACGCCATAGAAACAGAGGGCCGCGCTTCACGGCAACCCAGGCCTGCATGGCGACGATCATCGCGAAGTATGCCACACCTTAATTGGCAGAGGTATATCATATCAGTGTTTAGTTTCGGGCCACTCAAAGCGCTGCGATTAGGCGACCATGGATGTGTTATTCGATGAGCTCGTCGTGAATGAAGGAGAAATCGATCAAGGCTGGCAGACAAAGGTGCGGAACCACCTGAGCTACTATCCGGATGCCAGCCGGGATGAGCGAAACGATAGTCCTGCGGAGGAGTGGTATGAATTCGAGCAGGCACTGCAACACAATGATCTCCACGAGATCAAAGAAGAAGAGGAATACGAAGAGCCTAGAAAAGACAACATGAGTGTCACGACCGAATCAGTAATCCACCACGAACCGCAGAGTCAGATACACGCACTTCCGCGGCGTACCGATTCCATCTCATCCACAACATCCAGCGTAATGGCAAGGGTCGCACAGGCAAGGCGTTAAGCCGAAGAACAAGCGCGCCTGCAACGGAGTCGCGAACTGGCGGTCCAAGCTGCAGCGGAGTTAACTGAACGACGCTTGAAGATGGACAGTAAAATGGACGCGATCAGACGCAAGATCCCAGTATCTGAAGACACACCATTCGGACGGAAAGTTGTATTCATCGATCTGGAATGGCATCAACTGAACGAAAAGCAACCGATCGATATGACGAAACCAGAAGGAGCCATGTTCCTGCGCAGTAACATCGCCCAGATCTGCGCAATATCCGCCGACTACAGTATCAAATTCAATCAGTATGTGAGCTACAAACCACTGGCTCGAGAGTGGCAAAATCTGGTTCAATGGGGCTTCATGGAACACGCTAAACAAGACGACCCGAAAGTTGCCATTCCGTTCGAACGCTGCATGGAGTTGTTCATCAAGGCATTCGTAGAGGGAACACTATTTCTGCACTATGGCTCTACCGATGGGAAATCAATTTTTCGCAGCTTGGCTGCGAAGTTTGATGTAAGTGCAGACGGATACACAATCGAGATACCAGAGGACATCAGGAAGAAGCGCGCCGAGCTTACAAGAAAGATGGAAGAACGCGATTATCGATGGGCCAACATCCAGCATTGGATGAAGGCATCCCAACAGAGCGAACCATTCAACAAGGCAGAGATCAAGGTAGGCGGGGCCCTGCACACACTTTACGACAATCTGTTTCATCGGCCTTTATTGCTTAAGGAAAAGAATGACACTCCTTCACTACTCGATGCCACAAGAGCAGATAAATGGATCGACAAAAAAATCCGGAAATTCCCCGATAATATTCAGCAAGGCTTATACGGTTACATCCCGAAGGAATGGATCGAAGTGAAAGATGATCGCATTCTACAAGAAGATAAAGCAAAAAGTTGCTTTCCCTCATTCTGGCCGACCTCACATCTCGAGCCAGTGTGGCACGTGGCTCACACAGACACGATCATGATGATGAATTGTGTCGCACTCATTGCATTACTCCCGGAGTGGATGGATGCGATCAACACCAAAGAGGAAGTTGATGAGTGGAAGCTCGATGACAGTGGAGATCATCGGCATAATGTCAACGTTATCATCCAAGCAACCGGTATTGCTGAATTGGTCACCACCATTGTTCTCAAAACCGGGTTCTTTCGCTCCACACGACTGGCGCTCTCGGAAAGATCAGCACGGAGCATCTTCGAATGGTTCAATGAATCCACGACAACACAGACATCAACGGAACTTGCAAGAAAGGCAGCAGAAGTTCAAACGATGAGAAACAAGAACTTAAGAGATACTCCAACTTTACCACCCGTAAGACATCGACAGTTCTACCATCGAGCCGCGAAGCTTCCGACGCTTCAATATATCACTAACGATGTCGAGACACCGGACTCCGAGGATCTATTCGCAAAGCAGTTCCGCGATCGAGCAAAACTGGACGAAACATACCAGTACATCATGACTTATGACAACGGGCATGCTGTCATTGGTGTCACGAAGAAGTCAGGCCAATACGCAGATAAAGTCAAAGCCATTCGTACGTTTCTCATCGAGAAATGGGGCAAGGATGACCCTGATCTTGAACATGAGCTGGTCAAAACGAAGCACGCCTTCCACGAGAAACGAAAAGCCCGATTTCCAGGTGAGCCTGATTTCGTATATGATGGAAAACCATGGATCACATCGACCTCGGTGTCATCTGTGGCACCTCGAACTGAAATTCTCCACACGCTACAGTGCCTGGTATTCAGTGATCCAAACGATCCAAAGAAGACTCG
>JARLJJ010000563.1 GCA_031291275.1 Formivibrio sp. | reverse complement strand
TTGCTGGTCGCCGGCAAAAAAGAAGACAGAAATATTTGGGGCAGAAAAATTGAGACGTGCGTGACCTGGTCTTGAAGCCCCCGATCAAGACAATTTTTCTGCCCCTCATTTTTTTGTCTTACAAGCTGCCAAAGAACCGGCGAAAATAGAAAGTTGGCAGGTTACGAGACGGCTTCCGTCAGGATATGTAAACACACGACCGCCGCGGCGATGGTCGTCCAGGCGTCGATCGATGGGCCGGACCGATCGTAGCGAACTCTCATGCGGCGTAATCCTTTGATCCAGCTGATGGTTCGTTCCACAACCCAACGCACGCGTCCCAGGTGACTGCCATGTTTGTCGTTGCGGTGACGGATGTGCGGCTCAATCCCCAGCCAGCGGAGCACAGCGCGGGTAGCTTCGCAATCGTAACCTGCGTCACCATACAATTTCTTCGGATGCGTTCGCGGTCGTCCCGGCTTGCCGCCGATCGCGGGGAAGTCTACCACGGTCGGCAATATCTCGTGATGGTCACTGCAATTGGCGGGGGCCGCACGGATCACCAGCGGGACCCCGTGGCGGTCGACCAACAACGTGTACTTTGTTCCTTTTTTGCGACGATCGACAGGGCTGGGGCCGGTGGCGTCACCTCCGCCAAACGCCCGCACTTGCGTCGAGTCGATGACAGTCGTCTTCAAATCCAGTTGTTTCTCGCGATTCAGCATGGTCAACAGCAATCGATGAAGCTGGTCCCAGATGCCGGCACGTTCCCAGGTTTGCAACCGGGTTCGAGCCGTTTCGCCACAGCATCCGATTTCCTGAGGCACGTCTTTCCAGCGACAGCCCGTTACCAGCACGAACCAAATCACTTTCAGCACAGTGCGATGAGCAATTGGTCGTCGCCCACCCTCGGGCCCCGGCTCCTTTTCCGGAGGCAACATCGGTTGGGCCAATTCATAAAACTCTTCCGACATACAAGCGTCCGCCATGACAGTTCTCCTTGGAAAAGGGACAAGAATCTGTCACGGCCGGGCGCAAATTTCATGCCATAGTCAATGCTTTTGCGTTTTCAGTTTTTTGCCAGCTTCTTAGAGCATGCCCTGCACTTTTGATTACCTTGATTTAACCTACGCTCTCTGTGAGGAATGCGGCCGAGTTGTTAAGCACACAGAGACGAGCAACGT
>JARLJJ010000562.1 GCA_031291275.1 Formivibrio sp. | reverse complement strand
TTCTGGCGGTGTCGGGCCAGAAGGACAGAGCGCGAATCGATGTTCTTGCCGAGCAACTGGGTCCAGCGTGGATCTCGGCATGGATGCAAGAACGCAAGGTGGACAAAGGCTGGATCGAATACTACGAAGGAGTGGCAAATCATGCAGTCCAAATGGCTGTTTAGGAGCGCAACCTCGATCGCCCTCGTCTCCATCATGGCGGTCGAGACCGTTTGCCCGGCGCCTGCGCACGCTGGCGTTCCGGGTGTGTTCGCAACTGAGTACACGCAAATCCTCAATTATGTTGAGCTTGCCGGTCAGCTCGAAAAGCAGGTCGTGATGGTCGAAAACCAACTCAACCAGCTTGCCGACATGGCCAAACACGGAATCACCATTACCGATCAACTCTTTGGGACCGTCGCCTCGGACATAACGACGTTGCGCCAGATTGTGAATACCGGGCAGGCGCTTTCCTACACGTTGAGCAACATGGACGGCACTTTCCGGCTCCGTTTTCCGGGATACAGCACGTCTACTAACTATGGTCAGTCTTACCAGACCTGGAGCCAAACCAGCCTGGACAGCACCCTCGGGGCGCTGAAGGCTGCCGGGCTTCAGAACTCGCAGTTCGACAGCGATTCGGCCCTGCTTCAGAGCCTCAAGAGCCAAAGTCAGTCGGCTGTTGGGCGAATGCAGGCCATCGAAGTCGGAAACCAGATTGCCGAAAATCAGGCAGAGCAACTGATGAAGTTGCGCCAACTGATGATGGCGGATTTGCAGAGCAAGTCGGCGTATCAGAGTGCCATGGTGCAGGCAGATGCGACGAAACAGGCCAACTCCGACCAGTTTTTCGGCCAAACCCAGGTCACAAGCGACGGCGTGACCTTCTAGGAGAGAACGATGAAGAGGATTTCGGTTTGTGGTATCGGCGTCTTGTTAGTGCTGGCCGGATGCAAGACAGCAGAGAAGAGCCAGATTCAAACGGCATTTCAGAATGCCGGTGGCGGCGATGTTGCACAGGCAACGCCGCAAGGTATCTCGTCTTTTCTTGCCCAGCATGAGGATCTCCGCAAGCAACTGACGCCGTTGTGCAACGCGCAAAAGGCAAAGGCACCGGCGGATTGGTCCACCTCGGATGAGGGGAAAATCTGCACGGCAAACGCGCAAGCGAACTTCTTCGGCAAACCACAACTGAAATCCGATGGCGTGAAGTTCTGAGGAGTTGTACCCCATGGCGCGAAGACAGAGAATTCTTCTAGTGGTGGCTGCGGCGATGGCCTCGGCCGCCACTGCCCATGCGCAGGCCCCGGTCGATGTCGGCGGTACATTTCAGCAGATTGAGCAGGCGGCCAACGCATGGATTCCCACCATCATGCAAGAGGCTACCTACCTCTTTTATGTGCTGGC
>JARLJJ010000561.1 GCA_031291275.1 Formivibrio sp. | reverse complement strand
TCCATTCTCCATCGCCAGAAATCCGATCACCTGCGATATCGCCTTACGGCGCGTAATCATCATGAGGAACGCGAGCAGGATGACGCTGAGCGCAATACCGATGTTGTGGCGTGTAACTGTTGTCGCCAGCATAGTGATAGGCCGCGCCAGTCCAAATGCAAAGATGACAAGAACCAGTCCCACCAACATCGTGGTCGGAGTGTTGACCAGCGGCTCATTGTCCCATTGCGCACCGAGCTTGTGGATGAGCCGATGCAGAATTAGGGGCAGCGTAATTACTTTCAGGATTAATGTGAGCGCAGCAGAGTAATAAGGTTCTCTTAGTCCCGAACTGTAAGCCACCAAAAACGTAGAAAGAAACAGGATTGCCCCCTGCCAGGCAAATAGGGTGATCAACCGCTGTGTACGCCGTGCCGAAAGCATGGCAAACGAAATAAGCAGCAATCCTGCGGCCAGAAGCTGGAGCAACTGCGCGACGATAGAAGGTGTCTGCATTTCGCTATGCTCCCTGAAGAAGGTGAACGAGCAATCCGAGCACGGCGAGGAGAAACGACATCGCCAGATATTCCGGAGCCCGAAAGATTCGTAACTTGGCTGACAACGATTCGATGAGTGCCAAACCCGCTCCGGCAATTACGAGTTTTACAAGCAGTGCAATAACGGCAACTAACAATGCCGGGGCCCCATCCGATCCGTGCGTCGCGATGCCCCATGGCACAAACAAGGCAAATCCCATGCAGGCGTAATTGAAGAGCTTGAGACTCGCTGCCCATTCCACGAGTGCAAGATGGCGCCCGGAGTACTCCAGAATCATGGCTTCATGAATCATGGTGAGTTCAAGATGGGTGGTGGGATTGTCAATCGGGATACGTCCATTTTCGGCAAGCAGGACCATCAAAAAAGCCACCGCCGCAAAAATCACGCTTGGATCGACAACCGACCGAGGAGACTTTGATCCCTCCACCAGGCTCGGCAATGCGGTGCTGCCAAAGAGAAGGAACGCGTTGAAAAGCACCATCAACAATGCAGGCTCGGCGAGGAAGCCAATCATCATCTCCCGCCTGGCTCCAAGCGTACCGAATGCCGTACCAATATCCATTGCTGCGAGCGAAAGAAAGACTCGTGCCGTAGCAAACAAGCCAATCAACGCAATCGAATCTGCAACGCGCGCAAACGGAAGATCTGTAACCAGCGAAGGAATAATTGCCGCTGCCAGCGCCATGGTTCCGAACAGCACATAAGGCGTAGAGCGAAAGAGCGGCGATGCATCCGTAGCCAACGCCACTTCTTTGCTGAAGAGCTTTCGCAGCATTCGATAGGGCTGCCACAACGGCGGCGCGGTCCGATTCTGCAGCCACGCACGGCATTGCGCGATCCATCCGGTAAACAACGGCGCAATCGCAATTGCGAGAGCAATCTCGACGAATTGTCGCAGGAAGCTGATGGCTCTCATAAGACAAACACCAAAAGGCCAAGCAATGTCAGAAAGCTATAAAGCAGATAGATCGCCAGGCGTCCGCCTTGAAGAACGCTGATGGTTTCTGACAGCCACTGCACACAGCGAGCGATGGGCTCATAGATTCCACGCCACATCCGGTCTTCGATATAGATGCGGTAGCGCGGAGCACTATCGGTCGGCGAAGGCATATGACGTTCAATGCGAAAGAAGACATCGAACATGTGACGGATCGGCTGCCCGAATCCTTCTGCCGTATCCTGCATACGCGGTGTCTGCCATGGATAACCGCAGTCCCATGGCGCTGTGCGGCGGACACGCCCGTGAGCGATGAGACGCACCAGCACGAACGTAATGCCGACTACGGTCACGATTCCGGCCATCATGATCAGGCCGCTATAGCTGGCCTGTTCCGGCGCAATCGGAGCAATCCACCACATCGTCGGTCCCGGCGCGACCGCCTGGTTCAACAAGTGCTTTGTGACAGCTGCGGCTGCTCCGATGGCAAACTGCGGCAACACGCCGATCAGGATGCACCCCAAGGCAAGCCAGCCAAGTCCAAGTCGCTCAAGCCAATTGGCATCGTGCGCATTCAATAACTCTGGTTCGCGAGGTTGCCCAAGAAAGATGATGCCGTAGAACTTCACCATCACGTAGGCTGCCAGAGCGAAGGTCAACGCCAGTGCCGCGGCTCCCAGAGGGATGAGCATATTGATAAAGGCGCTGGGAATCTGCGGGGTGAACAGAAACGATTGCAGCAGCAGCCACTCTGACACGAAGCCGTTGAATGGCGGCAAGCCGGCGATGGAGAGCGTACCCACCAGGGCCAGCGTCGCCACCCATGGCATGCGGCGGATCAGGCCTCCGAGTTTGCCCAGGTTACGGGTTTTGGTCGCGTGCAGCACGGAGCCGGTAACAAGAAACAGCAGGCTTTTGAAAAATGCGTGGTTCAGCGCATGGACCAATGCGGCCGTAAGCGCGAGAGCCGCAAACAGGTGCAGGTTGCAGGTCTCAAACAAAATCGACAAACCAATGCCCGTAAAGATCAGTCCCACATTTTCAATCGAGGAGTAAGCGAGCAGGCGTTTCATATCGGTCTGCACCGCTGCAAAGATGGCACCGAACATGGCCGAGAACAATCCCAGCACGATCATCACCACTCCCCACCACCAGAGCCTGAGGTGGAGCAGGTCGAAACTGATTCGCAACATGCCGTAGATTGCGGTCTTCAGCATCAGTCCGCTCATCATTGCCGAGACCGGCGAGGGCGCAGCCGGATGCGCTTCAGGCAGCCAAACATGCATTGGGACCAGACCTGCCTTTGCCCCAAAGCCGATGAGTGCCAGAAGGAAAGCAGTGGTTGCGAGAAAGGGCGTGAGCGAGGCTCCGCGCATTGCATCGAAAGTGAAATGCCAGCTGCCGCCTTGCAGAACGCCAAAGCATAGCAGGATGCACGTTGCGCCCACATGCGCCATGATCAGGTATAGAAAGCCCGCGCTGCGAATCTCGGGGATGCGGTGATGGGACGTGACGAGAAAGTACGAGCTCAGCGCCATCGTCTCCCATGCCACCATGAAGAGGTAGGCATCGTCGGCGAGTATCACCATCACCATCGCGGCGAGAAACATGTGGTAATGCAGGCCAAGCAGAGCGGGCGCCGTGCCTTCTCCCGATCGAAAATATCCAGCCGCAAAGGTCGAAGTGCCGGTGCCTGCCAGGCCCAGCAGCAAGAGAAAGAAACCGGACAATGGATCCAGGCGAATGTGGAAGGGAAGATCGGGCAAGCCGAGCGGAAGCACCATTACTTCAGGCGCCTGCCCTGTGGCAAGAAAAATGCCCGCAACCACAGCGACGCCGAGGCACGCCAGCGAGCCAATTGGAAAGAGCACGCGTGCCACGTAGCGAATGCTGTGCGGTCTGAACCAGCCCATCAGGCCCAGCGCGAGCCACACGCCTACTAGTACCAGCAGGCAGGGCAGTGCACTTGCCGCGAGCATGGATATCGTGACCGAAATCGAACGAACAAGATCCAAAGACGTTTTTCCTGACTACGATCCAATTCAGCAAGGCAACTCGCTGTCGAGTGGGAGAAGCTTCTGAAATTCCTTGCCTTCTCGGAGTTACTTTCAGATCACTTGCC
>JARLJJ010000560.1 GCA_031291275.1 Formivibrio sp. | reverse complement strand
TATCACAACGGCATTTGACGTTGCTGGCGCCCAAACCACGGATAGTCGTGTGCTTGGACTCGAAGAAATGAGCGAGCTCTCACCGGCCATTATTGCCCGTCACCAAGCGGGGTCGGCGTCATGACAATCATTCTAGCACTGCTTCAAGCCGTTGTTATATTGCTCGGCGTCGTATTGCTGGCAGCCTTGCTGACCTGGGTGGAGCGCCGGGTGCTCGGCTTCTGGCAAGACCGCCTAGGCCCCAACCGCGTCGGCTGGGAAGGTACGCTGCAAATTGTTGCCGATATGGTCAAAATCTTCTTCAAACAGGATTGGACCCCCCCGTTCGCCGACAAGGTGATTTTTACGGTAGCGCCCGCGATCGTCATGGCGACGGTGCTGATGGGCTTTGCGGTGGTGCCGTTTGTGCCCAATTTTGGCATCAACCCCGATCTGAACATCGGTCTGCTGTTTTTTCTCGGTATGACCTCGCTCTCCGTCTATGGCGTGGTGCTGGCGGGCTGGGCATCCAACAGCAAGTTCTCCTTGCTCGGCGGCATGCGCGCGGCGGCGCAGATGATCAGCTATGAGGTGTTCATGGGGCTTGCCGTGACCGGCGTGGTGATGCTCACCGGCAGCTTTAATCTGACTGACATCGTGAAGGCCCAGGCGCATCTCTGGTTCGTGGTGCCGCAATTCCTCGGCTTTGTTCTGTTCCTGATCGCGGGAATCGCCGAGGCGCATCGTCTGCCGTTTGACCTTCCTGAAGGCGAGAACGAACTTGGGGCTGGCTTCCACACCGAATATTCGAGCATGAAGTTCGGTATGTTCTTTGTCGGCGAATATGCCGGCATTATCCTGATCTCAGTGATGACCGTGGTATTGTATTTTGGCGGCTGGAACGGCCCCTTCCTGCCACCAATTTTTTGGCTCGTAATCAAAACAACCGGATTTGTGATGTTTTTCATTCTGCTGCGCGCCGCATTGCCGCGGCCACGCTACGATCAGCTGATGGCCTATGGCTGGAAATTAATGCTGCCGCTCTCGATCCTCAATCTCGCCGTCACCGGCGCTGCCATGCTGGTCTGGAGCTGATATGTATATTTATTCCGCTCTACGCACCTGCTGGCTGACCTTCCGTCATCTGTTCCATAAAACCGTCACGGTCCAGTATCCCGAACAGAAACCTTATCTCTCACCGCGCTACCGCGGGCGCATTGTTTTGACCCGCGACCCTGACGGCGAAGAGCGCTGCGTGTCCTGCCATCTCTGCGCGGCTGTCTGCCCGGTTGATTGCATTGATCTGCAAAAGACCAGCGAGCCCAATAATTGGACACCGGAATATTTCCGCATCAATTTTTCGCGCTGCATCTTCTGCGGCTTTTGCGAGGAAGCCTGCCCAACTTCGGCGATCCAATTGATCCCGGATTTTGAGATGAGCGAATATTCCCGGAATAATCTCGTCTATGAGAAAGAGAATTTGCTGATCGCTGGAACCGGCAAAGTGCCAGACTATAATTTTTATCGGGTCTCGGGCGTCCGCGGCAAGGATGCCAATGCTGCGCCGGTCAATCCTCGTAGGTTGCTGCCATGATCATTGTCTTTTATGTTGCTGCTGGCCTAACCCTGCTTACCACAGCCGCCGCCATTACGCGCGCCAATCCGGTGCATGCGCTGTTGTATTTTGTTATGTCCCTGGTTGGCATGGGTGTCATTTTCTTCAGCATGGGTGCGCCATTTGCGGCGGCTTTGGAAATCATCGTCTATGCCGGCGCCATCATGGTTCTCTTCTTGTTTGTCGTGATGATGCTCAGCCTCGATACCGCCGCCAAGCGCCGTGAGTCCGGTTGGATGATCCGCTCCGTTTGGATCTTGCCGTTATTTCTGGTGGGAGGTCTTGGTATTGAACTGGTGCGCGTATTTCTGGGTAACAGTGCTGCTGGCATTGAACGCATCGTTTCACCGCAGGAAGTCGGCTTGCGGCTTTTCACAACCGATCTCAGCGCCGTTGAACTTGCCTCAATCCTGTTGCTCACCGGCCTGATCGGCGCCTTTCATTTGGGGAGGAAAGACCGATGATCGCCTGGCAGATGTCCGCCGGGCTGGCGCTCGCCCTTTTCATGCTCGGCCTGCTGGGGCTTCTGGCCCGGCGCAGTCTGGTGTTTGTCATGATGTCGATCGAAATCATGTTGAACGCGGCAGGGCTTTTATTCATCACAGCCGGCATGCGCTGGGGCAACCCGGACGGCCAAATCATGCTGATCATGGTTCTCAATCTGGCCGGTGCCGAACTGGCGCTCGGGTTGATCCTGAT
>JARLJJ010000559.1 GCA_031291275.1 Formivibrio sp. | reverse complement strand
GCTTACTTTTCATGACTACGCCTCCTCTGCCGCGATGGCTTGATTGTCATTGCGGTGAATAAGCAGATAGGCACTAGGAACCAGGAATACAGTAATGACGACCGACACCGTAAGTCCTCCCAGAATTGCTCGCGCCAAAGGGGCGTATTGTTCACTGCCTGGCTCAAGCGCCAACGCCATAGGAATGAGACCAAGAATGGTCGCGAGGCTCGTCATCAAGATAGGGCGCAATCGCGCTCTACATGACTCAATCAAGGCCTCCTTGAGCTCCCATCCCGCCTTGCGCAGAGTGCCGGTGAACTCAACAATCAAGATGCTGTTTGAAACCGCAATGCCGGTAGTCATCACAATGCCCATCAGCGACATCACATTCAATGTCGAACCGGTGATGAACAGGCAAACCAGCGCGCCGGCAAGTGCGGGAGGAATTGCTAGCAGGATGATGAATGGATCGGAGAAGGACGCGAATTGCGCCATTAGAATCAAGTACACCAGCACAACAGCGAGTATGAGACCAATGCCAAAACTGGAGAAGGACTGCTCCATGTCTCGCACAGTGCCGCTAACCTTGACTGTTACTCCATTGGGCGGTTGTATTTGTTTCACAATCGATTCCACCTGCTGGTTAACCTCGCTGAGGTCCTCTCTCTTCGGCATGATGTAAATGTCGAAGACGCGACGAAGTTGATAGTGGTCCACCTCCGTCGGCGTGTTTATTTCTTTGATATCGACGACAGACTGGAGCGGTGTCGTGTTCTGACCATCCGGCGAACGAAGTGGAATTTGCCTGAAATCGGTCATGGTCTTGATCTGCGACTCTGGGTACTGAACGGTCAACATATAGCTGTTACCTGTCTTGGGATCAACCCAGAAACTCGGAGAGATCATGCCGTCTGAAGTAAGTGCCGTGATCACGTTGTCCACAACGTCCTTCGGAGTTATTCCTAGCAGCCCGGCACGTTCGCGATTGATATTGAGTTCAAGGCCCGGGTAATCCAAGTCTTGCGGTATCAGCACGTCGTTGACTGAATCAAGTTTCTTTAGTTTTGCCGCTGTCGCCAGTGCAAGGCCATACGCCTGCTGAAGATTATTGCCTCCGATCTGAATATCGATTGGCGCAGGCTTCCCTTGATTCACAACCGAGTCAACTAATCCTCCGGCCTGGAAATAGGTGGCCACATCGGGAAAATCCGACCTGAGCTTCTCGCGTACTTGCTGCATATAGGCATAACTGCCGGTCTTGTGATCTTCCTTTAGACTTACTTGAATGAAGGCCGTGTGCATTCCGGAGTTGGATGTATAGATTGCAGATAGATCGGGAGTGATGCCTATATTCGAAACGATCATGTTCAGGTCCCGAGGAGCTATTACGCTTCGAATATCCTGTTCCATCTTTGCAATGTAGTCGTCTGTCACTTCGATCCGGGTTCCCGTTGGAACCTTCACGTTCACCACGAATTGGCCGGGATCGGTGCGAGGAAAAAACGCCTTGCCGATGAAAGGATAGATAGCGAGACTGAGCAGCACACCTGCGCAAATCAGGAAGACGACAATCCCGGCGCACTCCAGTGCCTCTCCGACCTTTCTCGAATACCATGATTCGATGTTTCGAAATCCGTAGTTGAACTTCCCAACAATCAACCGGAACATGTGAGATCGCTTGGCGGCACGAGTTCCTCCCAGTTCCAATCCATCGTTAACATCGGGATTCGATTCGTGCTCGGCATCGACAGTGATGAATTTGGAGCAGAACAAAGGTACGACTGTCATGGCGACGGCATAGGAAGCAAACAGCGCGATGACAACGGCCAAAGCCAGTGCGGTGAAGAGGTATTTGCTCACCCCAACGAGCAGAAGAACTGGAAAGAAGACGATGCTCGTGCTCACCGTCGATGCCAATACAGCAAGCTGCACTTCTTTGCCGCCGAGTGCCGCGGCCGCCGTAGGAGACTCTCCCAGTTCCATATGTCGAAAAATATTTTCAAGCACCACGACGGAGTTATCGATGAGCCGGGACAAGGCCAATGCCAGCCCACCGAGAACCATGGTGTTAATGGAACTGCCCCCGAGATTGAGCCCGAGGAAAGTTGCCAGCACAGAGAGTGGTATTGAGATCAGAACTGCGATGGTCGCTCTGACATTTCCGAGGAAGAGGAGAATCATTAGCACCGTGAGACAAAGGCCAATCGTTCCCTCGTTGATGACATTCTTGACCGCAATTTTCACAAACGCCGACTGGTCGAACACCACGTCCGTCTTTAGAACCTGCGGAACATCCAGTAGGTGCGCAACTGCTTTCTTCACGCCGTCCACAATGGTGATTGTGTTTGAATTTCCGCCTTGCTTCAGAACAGGAATATATACGGAGTGTTGCCCATCGACGCGGACAATATTTGTTTGTAACTGTCCGCCGTCTTTAGCGTGGCCAATGTCAGCCACCATTACGGATGCGTTGCCTACGGTCTTCAGCGGTAGATCGTTGATCTTGTCCACCACTGGTACCTGGCTGTTGGCATAGATGTTGTAGTCTTTCATGCCAATGCGAACGTCGCCTGCAGGAAGAATCAAGTTCGACTTATTCAGTGAATCGACCACGTCCATCACGCTCATCTGGTGAGCTTCAAGTTTCACCGGGTCGACGTAGACCATAATCTGCCGATATCGTCCACCGTAAGGTTGTGGCACAGATGCGCCCGGAACGTTGGCCACCTGGTTACGCACGCTGAACTGTGCCAGATCCTTGAGTTGTGTTTCGTTCAGCCCCTCTCCTTTAAGCGTGATCAGGCAGACAGGCAGGTTCGCTGCATCGAACTTCAGCACCACTGGGGGAAGTGTGCCGGGAGGCAGTCGGCGTAGATTGGCCATCGCAAGATTCGAGATGTTACTGACGGCGGCATTTCCATCTGTGCCCGGCTGAAAGTAAATCTTGATCAGGCTGACGCCGGGCAGCGAGCGAGACTCGATGTGGTCAATTCCGCTGCCGAGAGTAAAGAATCGCTCATAGCTATTGGTGATGTCCGATTCGATCTGCTGTGGTGGCATGCCAGAGTAAAATGTCGCGACAACAACCACCGGAATATTGACCTCTGGAAATAGGTCGACAGGCATGCTCGTCACAGTCGTAATTCCGACCACAACGACAAACAGACACACCATTAAAACGAAGAAGGGATATTTGATCGCAAAGGAGGGCATTACTCGTCGCCTCCCTGGCTTGGCATTGAAATTGTATTCATCTTCGGTTGAACAACCTGTCTGGATTGATAATTCGACTGTCCTGTGACGATCACAGACTGATGTTCAGCAAGTCCCTCGGCAATCTCAACTTTGTCTGGTCCTTGAATTCCGAGGCGGACAGCAACTTTCTGAACCCTGTTGGCCGCATCCACGATGAGTACGTATGGTGACCCTTCACCTTTCAAGACAGCACCTGCTGGTACTATGAGTACATTGTGTTGTTCCTCAAGAACAATGGTTGCTTCCGCCGTCATTCCAGTGCTGAGAGCGAGATCTGGATTTGGTATGTCTACCTCTGCCAACATCGTGCGCGTGGCCGTTGTTAGTTCGCGCGTAAATCGGGCGATCTTTCCGGAGAGGTGTTTTCCAGATGTTTGAAGCTTGAGATCGACATTGCCGCCTATCGTGATGTACGGGACATCCTCTTCAGGCACAGGCATACGCAAACGCAGCAAATTGCTCTGAGCCAGTTTCACCACAGGCATCGATTGCGTATTCGACGTCGTCCCAGACTGGATCAGTGAACCCACATCCGCGTAACGCATCGTAACAACACCTGTGAAGGGAGCCGTTACTACCGAATAGCCCTGCATGGCTGTGACTCGCTGACGGTCCGCATTAGAAATGCCAAGTTGTTCTTGAGCTGCCTCAAGCGCAGATTTGGCGGCGTTGATCTTCGCCTCTGAATCCATGTCTTTTGCGCGAGAATCGTCCAGATCCTGTTCCGCAACTAAACCTGGGCGTAACTTGGATGCTTCTGCAAGCCGTGTATACGCCGCATGGAGCGCCGCATGGCTGGATTCTGCAAGAGCCACTTCGCTTCTTGCTCTTGAGATTTCCGACTTGCTGTGCCTCACCTCGGCTTCCGATCCAGCAACCTGCGCATTGAGTTCTGGCACCTCGAGCGTGGCAATGACCTGTCCACTTTTAACCAAATCGCCTATGTCGACGTTGATGTGGCGTATGTAGCCGGAGACCTTCGCGTGCAATTCAACTTCTTGATAAGGCTGAAACTCACCGGCAACGGTGAGCGTATTGGAGATGTTGCCTCGCGTTACTGGCGCAACCGAGGCAGTTGCAGGCGGAGCCGCTACATGCTGTTCCTTACAGCCGGCAAAGATAAAGCATGGCAATGCAACAATGAATGTTGCTCCAATCGCGACCGCTGAAGATCGGATAGACATAAGATGAACGCCCCCATTTAAAGTGCGAATGAGATGAAAGTTCTCCAAGAGATCAAAG
>JARLJJ010000558.1 GCA_031291275.1 Formivibrio sp. | reverse complement strand
TTTCAGTACATGTGCGTTCGCCATGCGCTTGATCCGGCAAAGAGCGGTCGCGTTGCTAACCTCGTGCTCTGTACACCTCAGGGGCTGGGCGGTGGGCGTGAACTTGCTCTTCGTCATCATCTGTTTCAACGTCATCACCTGCTGCATGATCGTGAGCGTGGGCATCGCGGAGGGGGTACACACGTACGATGCCACGATCCGCACCGTGCTGCCTCCCCTCTTCTTCCGCGTGTACCAGGGCCTGCTGATCTTCTCTACTCTCGGCTCACTCAGTTCAGCCATGATCCTGATGGGGTAAGCGCTTCCCTCTGCATCCCACTGCATTTCAGCGTGCCACACCATGATCTGATTGTGATGCCAGAGTATGCTGTGATTCTCGTTCCCTCCGGGCAGGGACTTTGTGGGCGCCATATGCGCCTTGACAGGCATCCCTGCCTTCAACCGCCAGCTCTCCATCGCCGTGTTGGCGTGCGGCATCGTCCTGCCCCTCTCCCTCATGCGCCGCGTGTCCTCCCTCGCGTTCTCATCCACACTCTCGTCCGCATTCGTGGGGCTCCTCGTGGTGGCTCTGGTGTACCGTCTCGCCGACCGCAGCGGCCCCGTAATAAGCCCCACAGTGGATCCCCTTCCCGTGTCCTTCCAGCAAGTTTTCATTGGTGAGTGTGCAGCCACTGGCAGTATCAAGTTATTGTGCGTTGTAATAGGGTGCAGAGTGTCAAGTTGCAGCGCTCCTGATTACGCTGTTTGTGAAACACGCGGCGAGGAGTATCAGCCTGTTGTCGTTATGTCGTAGTAGGTGTGATGGGGGCATGCTCTATTTTCGCGAGTTTGTGAACTTTGTGTCTGACTCAGGCATTTCCATCATGGTGCAAGGCCTATCCAGTCAAACCGTCGCATTCCCCGTGTACTCTGAGCTGCAGCACAACGTCCGCAACCTGCGCTCATTCAAATCCGTGACCGCTTGGGCCTTCACCTTCACCTTCATCGCCTACGGCACAGTGGGGTTCGTGACACATCATCGCTGTGCAACTATTGTGTGAACGCGGCTAAGATTGTGTTTGTGTTTTGGTTGTGTGTTACTCAGGTTGGTGGGATACTTCATGTTTGGTAGTGCCATCAAGGGCAACGTGCTGGTGAGTGCAATTTTATTGCCAGTGACCCCTTGCCGGCGATCATGATGATGAGGCATTCGTATTTATCTGCAGAAACATTTCACAGCCAAGGGTGACATCCTGATGACCGTGGTGCGTTTTTGCTATGTGTGGCTGCGCACCTGCCTGTGCGTCTGTCAGGCCTTTTGGCATTGTGTATCCAAGAAAGGCTATCACATTCAAGTTCGAAGTTCTGTCCCTTTTTATCGCTTCGAATTGTAGGTGATCGCATGCTACCTCCTCAAGACCATCTTCGCGTACCCTCTCAACAATTTCCCGTATGTTCAAATGCTGATTGCCTTGTCATTGCGTTCCGACTCGGAGTCGTTTGGTACTCATGCTATTGATCCCCACCGCCTCCCCTCAGGCTGCGTGTGACCCTGCACTACGGTCTGTACAAGGACGCACCCGCCACCACAACGCAGCACCTCCTGGAAACAATTGGTCCCTTCACAATCGCCCTCACCTTTGCGCTCGTCGTGCAGGACGTTTCCATCCTGTTCAGCTTTGTGGGCGCGGTGGCACGCACTTCCATTGCATTCACCTACCCGGGGGCGTTGTTCTTGGCGTGCAAGAGC
>JARLJJ010000557.1 GCA_031291275.1 Formivibrio sp. | reverse complement strand
GTCGGCTTCACGGCCACGGCCATATTCGCTGGTCAGCTGCGACAGCACTTCGGTGTCATTGCGCTCCTCGATCCACGCAGCTCGAATCGGGGCCAGACCTTTGCGCACATCGATGATGGCTTCCGGATCGGTGTAGGGACCGGAAGTGTCGTAGACATAGATGGCCGGATTCTTCTCGCCGCCGAACGAATCGGGCGTATCGGTCTGGCTGATTTCGCGCATCGGCACGCGGATATCAGCACGGCTGCCGGTCACGTAGATTTTGCGCGAGTTCGGAAAAGGCTGGACGGAAGCTTCGTCGACCGTGGCGGTGCTGGCGTGGAATTCTGCGGGTTTGTTCATGCGGCTCTCCAAAGGGGCGTGGGGAGAGCAAAGACAGGCTTGCTCGCTTCCCTCCGCCGGTATGATCCGGATCAGGTTCCAAGGGTGTATCTCATCCGTGCAACCGCGCGGAACCCCTAGCGAATGGAGCGAAGCTAAAGGACTTGCCTGGCAAATGCAAGTGATTTTCATCGGAAAATATCCAGCCTGGCAGACGGGTTTCTGATTCTGCCTGTTAGCGTGAGAGTGCTAGAATCGGGTTTGCTTCGGATCAACTCTTTAGGGAATGGCTGATCATAATGATATTAGTTACTGGCGGTGCTGGTTTTATCGGCGGCAATTTTGTTCTGGACTGGCTGGCGCAATCTGATGAGCCGGTGATCAATCTGGACAAGCTCACTTATGCGGGCAATCTGGATACGCTCAATTCGCTCGATGGCGATGCGCGGCACATCTTTGTGCGTGCCGATATCGGTGATCGCGAGCTGATCACCAAACTGCTGGCCGAGCACCAGCCGCGCGCGGTGATCAATTTCGCCGCAGAATCGCATGTCGACCGTTCGATCAGCGGCCCGGGCGAATTCATCCAGACCAATGTGGTTGGCACTTTCAATCTGCTCGAAGCGGTGCGTGGTTACTGGAGCGTGCTGCCGGCGGAACAGAAAGACGCCTTCCGTTTCCTGCATGTGTCGACCGACGAAGTGTACGGCTCGCTCGAGCTGAACGACCCGGCCTTTCGCGAAGACAACAACTACGAACCAAACAGCCCGTACTCGGCCAGCAAGGCAGCCTCCGACCACCTGGTGCGCGCCTGGCACCACACCTACGGCCTGCCGGTGCTGACCACCAACTGCTCGAACAACTACGGCCCGTACCATTTTCCGGAAAAGTTGATTCCGCTGGTGATCCTCAATGCCTTGGCCGGAAAACCGCTGCCGATCTACGGCGACGGCATGCAGATTCGCGACTGGCTGTATGTGAAAGACCACTGCAGCGCGATTCGCCGCGTTCTCGAAGCCGGCAAGCCGGGCGAGACCTATAACGTGGGCGGCTGGAACGAAAAACCGAATATCGACGTGGTAAAAACCATCTGCGCGATTCTCGATCAACTCAAGCCGCGGGCCGATGGCAAGCCTTATGTCGAGCAAATCACCTACGTAACCGACCGCCCCGGCCATGACCGCCGCTACGCGATCGACGCCACCAAGCTTGAACGCGAACTGGGCTGGAAACCGGCCGAGACCTTCGAAACCGGCATTCGCAAGACCGTGCAGTGGTATCTGGATAGCCAGGACTGGGTACAGAACGTGACCAGCGGCTCCTACCGCGAGTGGGTCAGTAAGCAGTACGGAGCCTGAGATGCCGAAAATTCTGATTACCGGGAAAAACGGACAGGTCGGCTTTGAGCTGCAGCGCAGCCTCTCGATCCTGGGCGAACTTGTCGCGGTCGACGTGGCCGACTGCGATCTCTCCAAGCCGGAAGCGATCCGCGCCCTGGTGCGGGAAGTGCAACCCGACATCATCGTGCATCCGGCGGCCTATACCGCCGTCGACAAGGCGGAAAGCGAAGTCGATCTTGCGCAGACGATCAATGCCACCGCGCCCGGCGTGCTGGCCGAAGAGGCCGCCAAGCTCGGCGCGCTGATCGTGCATTACTCGACCGATTACGTGTTCGACGGCACGAAGGATGGGGCGTATACGGAAGAAGATATGCCCAATCCGCAATCGGTTTACGGCAAGACCAAGCTCGCCGGTGAAACGGCGGTGGCGGCGGCCAATCCGAAGCACGTGATCCTGCGCACCAGCTGGGTGTTCGGCGCGCACGGCGCCAATTTCCTTAAGACCATGCTGCGTCTGGCGCACGAGCGCGATGCATTGAAGATCGTCGCCGACCAGTTCGGCGCGCCGACCTCGGCTGCGCTGCTGGCTGATGTAACCGCACAGATCGTGGCGCAATACCTGCGCGCAGCCGATCAAGCTACTTTCCCGTTCGGTCTCTACCATCTGGTCTCGCAAGGTGAAACGAGCTGGCACGGTTATGCCCGCACCGTGGTCGAAGCCGCGCGTCGGCATGGTTGGCAACTTAACGTACGCGACATTGCCCCGATTGCTACCAGTTCCTACCCGTTGCCTGCGCCACGTCCGGCCAATTCGCGCCTGAGTACTGCCAAGCTGCAGCAAATGTTCGGGCTGACTCTGCCAGGTTGGCAATGTCAGGTCGAGCAGGTACTGACCTTGCTGAGGCAATAAGGATTCATCATGCAAAAACGCAAAGGCATCATCCTCGCTGGTGGTTCTGGCACCCGGCTTTACCCAGCCACCACGGTGGTGAGCAAGCAACTGCTGCCAATCTATGACAAGCCGATGATCTATTACCCGCTCTCGTCGCTGCTTCTGGCTGGGATTCAGGATATTTTGATTATTTCCACGCCACAAGACACGCCGCGCTTTGAGCAATTGCTTGGCGACGGTAGCCAGTGGGGCATCAACTTGAGCTATGCGGTGCAGCCGAGTCCCGACGGCCTGGCGCAAGCCTTTATCATCGGCGAGCAGTTTATCGGCAAGGATCTGGCTGCGCTGGTGCTTGGCGACAACATCTTTTATGGCCATGATTTTGCTGGCATGGTGCAGGATGCCAACCAGTTGCAAGACGGTGCCACGGTGTTTGCCTACCACGTACAAGATCCGGAACGCTACGGTGTGGTGGAATTCGATGCGCAGGGTAAGGCCATTAGTATTGAAGAAAAACCCAAAGCTCCGAAGAGCAATTACGCGGTGACCGGCCTGTATTTCTACGACAACGACGTGGTGCAGATCGCCAAGACCATCAAACCCTCGGCACGCGGCGAACTGGAAATCACCACCGTCAACGATGCTTACCTGCAAGCCGGCAAGCTCAAGGTCAAGACCATGGGCCGCGGCTATGCCTGGCTCGATACCGGCACGCACGAATCGATGCTCGAAGCCAGCCAGTTCATCCGGACCATCGAAACCCGCCAAGGGCTGAAGGTGTGCTGCCCGGAAGAAATTGTCTACCGCAATGGCTGGATCGACGCGACCAAACTCGAAGCGCTGGCGCAGCCGCTGAAGAAGAACGGCTACGGGCAATACCTGCTGGGCATCCTGAATGAGAAGGTGTTCTGATGCAGGCGATCAATACCGCCATTCCCGATGTGAAAATCATCGAACCCACCGTGTTCGGCGATGAGCGGGGATTCTTCTTTGAAAGCTTCAACCAGCAGCGTTTCGAAGCAGCGATCGGCCGCAAGATCAACTTCGTACAGGACAACCACTCACGCTCGGTCAAGGGCGTGCTGCGCGGCTTGCACTATCAAAACCAGCATCCGCAGGGTAAGCTGGTCCGGGTAACTTTGGGCGAAGTGTTTGATGTGGCAGTTGACTTGCGCCAATTTTCACCGACCTTTGGTCAATGGGTGGGGGTGACGCTCTCTGCGGAAAACAAACGCCAATTGTGGATTCCAGAAGGTTTCGCGCATGGGTTTGTGGTGACCAGTGATGTTGCCGAGTTTCTCTATAAGACTACTGATTACTGGTTTCCTGAACATGAACGCTGCATTATCTGGAACGATCCGGATCTGAATATCACTTGGCCAGTGCAAGGTGAACCCGCCTTGTCGAGCAAGGATAGGCTGGGAAAACGCTTGATCCAGGCTGAATCCTAAAACAGGAAAACGTATCAATGATTATTCCAGTTATTCTTTCTGGCGGTAGTGGCACCCGTATGTGGCCGCTTTCTCGCACAGCTTACCCCAAGCAATTCCTTGCGCTGAATGGGGCCGATTCGCTGCTGCAGCAAACTGCGTTGCGCGTGAAGAGTGTGGCCGAAGTTGCTGCGCCGATCATTATCAGTAATGCAGAACAGCGGTTCCTGGTGGCGGAGCAGATGCGCGCCTTGAGGATTGCGCCCTCGCATATCGTACTGGAACCCGTTGGGCGCAATACCGCGCCCGCAGTGGCGGTCGCTGCACTGCTGGCTGCCAAGACTGATCCCGATGCCTTGTTGCTGGTATTGCCTTCTGATCATGTGATTCAGCAGGAAGCGGTTTTCCAAAATCTGGTTGAATGCGCGGCCCGCGTTGCCGCAGATGATTGCTTGGTGACCTTCGGTATCCAACCGACTTCTCCGCACACCGGCTATGGCTACATTCGACGCGGTGCAGCGTTAGCGCTTGGCGGCTTTGAAGTGGATGCCTTTGTGGAAAAGCCAGATGCCAGCAAAGCTGCCGAGTTCCTGGCTGACGGCAGTTACTACTGGAATAGCGGTATGTTTCTGTTCAAGGCTTCCGCCTATCTGAAAGAGTTGGCGCGCTTGCAGCCTTTGATGCTGCAGCAAGCCGAACTGGCTGTACAGCAAGCTCGAGAAGACCTGGATTTCCTGCGTCTGGATGAAGCTGCCTTTGCCGCTTGCCCCTCCGAATCAATCGACTATGCCGTGATGGAGCATACTGATCGTGCGGCGGTAATCGAAGCCGCTAACTTAGGTTGGAACGATATCGGCTCTTGGACTGCACTGGCTGAAATTTCCGAGCAAGATGACTTGGGAAACAACCTGCTGGGCGATGTGCTGACCGAAGGCGTGAGCGATTGTTATATTCGTTCTGAAAGCCGCATGGTGGCGGCAATTGGCCTGAATAACTTGATTATTGTAGAAACACCGGATGCGGTGCTGGTGGCGGATAAAGATCGAGCCCAGGATGTAAAAAAGATCGTCGACCAACTGAATGCGCTAGGCCGTAGCGAGACTATCTTGCATCGCCGCGTATTCCGTCCCTGGGGTAGCTATGAAGGCGTGGATGCGGGCGATCGCTTCCAAGTGAAGCGCATTATCGTCAATCCGGGCGCTACGCTCAGCCTGCAAATGCACCACCACCGGGCCGAACATTGGATTGTGGTAAAGGGTACCGCCAAAGTGGTCAATGGCGAAAAAGAAATCCTGCTGAGCGAAAACCAATCTACCTATATTCCGCTGGGCACGGTTCACCGACTGGAAAATCCGGGCAAACTGCCGCTGGAATTGATTGAGGTGCAGTCTGGGCCGTATCTGGGCGAAGACGATATTGTGCGATTCGAAGATCAGTATGGCCGAACTAAATAGTGTTGCCATTTGAAAATTTCCTGCAGGTCGTAGCCAACGCCCCGCTGGTGTCGATGGATTTGATTATTGAAAACCAGCGTGGGGAGGTATTGGTTGGGTTGCGCAACAATGAACCCGCCGCTGGATTTTGGTTCGTTCCAGGTGGGCGAGTCCTGAAAGACGAGCGGCTGGATCAAGCTTTTTTGCGCATCAGTCGCAACGAACTCGGCGTGGATATCTGCCGGCAATACGCTGAATCGCTTGGCGTTTACGAACATTTTTACGATACAAATGCCGGTAGTGCGCCTGGTTTTGGCACGCATTATGTCGTGCTGGCTTATCGTTTGCGCATGGACGCTGAAACGTTGCATTTGCCAATCGGTGAGCAGCACGAACAATACCGCTGGATATTGCAAGAACAGGCTCGGGAAGATACAACGATTCACCCGTATTCTCGCGCGTATTTTGCGTAAATTGAAAAGTAAGCATGGTTGGCCTGAATTGATTGATTTCCATGAATGCGAAGAATCAATTCCTGCTGGTATTTTCTGAAATTGGTAAGTAACGAAGGTGGTTGAAGCCATGACTTCCCTGACCTGTTTTACAGCCTACGATATCCGCGGTGAACTTGGCCCGGAGCTGAACGAGGACATTGCCTATCGCATTGGCCGAGCCTATGGCGAGTTCCTGAAACCCAAATCTGTCGTCGTGGGCGGTGATGTTCGCCAGACGTCTACTGCGTTGAAGTTGGCAGTCGCCAATGGTTTGATGGACGCTGGTGTCGATGTGATTGACTTGGGTATGACCGGCACCGAAGAAATCTACTTTGCCACCTTTCATTTGGGCGTGGATGGCGGCATTGAAGTCACCGCCAGCCATAATCCGATCAATTACAACGGCATGAAATTGGTGAAGGCCGGAAGCCAGCCGATCAGCGGCGATACGGGCCTGCATGAAATCAAACGCTTGGCCGAGGAAAACAATTTCCCCTCGGTTGCCAAGCGTGGTGTGCTGCAGCAAAAAAACCTGCTGGCCGCGTACACCGACCACGTACTGGGCTACATTCAACCCAAGAAACTGCAGCCACTTAAGCTGGTAGTTAACGCGGGCAACGGCGCTGCCGGACATGTGATCGACGAAATAGAAGCCGCCTTTGCCACGCTGAAAGTGCCGGTGGAGTTTATCAAGGTGAACCACCAGCCGGATGCTACCTTCCCAAATGGCATTCCCAACCCACTGCTGCAAGAAAACCGCTCTGCCACGCGCGATGCCGTCATCGAACATGGCGCAGATATGGGCATTGCCTGGGATGGCGATTTTGATCGCTGCTTCTTGTTCGACGAAACTGGCGAGTTCATCGAAGGCTATTACATCGTCGGCCTGTTGGCGGAAGCCTTCCTGAAAAAACATCCCGGCGAAAAAATCATTCACGATCCACGCCTGACCTGGAACACCATCGACATGGTGACAGAAGCGGGTGGTATCCCAATCCTGAGCAAAACCGGGCACGCCTTTATCAAGGAGCGCATGCGCCTGGAAAATGCCATCTACGGTGGTGAGATGAGCGCGCACCATTATTTCCGTGATTTTGCCTACTGCGATAGCGGCATGATTCCCTGGTTGCTTGTGGCAGAACTCATGAGTGTGCGCGGCGAAAAACTATCCGCCTTGGTCGCGGCGCGCATCGCCAAGTTCCCATCCTCCGGAGAAATTAACAGTAAAGTGAAAGATGCTGCTGCCGTGATCAGGCAAGCTCAAGCTATTTACGCCCCAAGCGCACTGGCCATGGACCATACCGATGGTTTGAGTGTGGAGTTTGCTGACTGGCGCTTCAATCTACGCATGTCGAATACCGAGCCGGTGATCAGGTTGAATGTGGAAAGTCGGGGTGATGTAGAACTGATGGAAAAAGAAACGAGAGCATTGTTGAATTTGATTAACCAATAATCAACTTGATGTGAGTAAATATGAAAGCAGTGATTTTGGTCGGTGGCAGGATTAGCTAATAAAGCACAGCACCGAATGTTTACTCCAGTTTACTTCACGTCACGCCAGTATTCCTTCTTCAGCATCCAAGTCAGTGGAATCAGTACAAAAAGCAGAAACAAAAGCACGCCATAGCCGATCTGCTCGCGCTTGACCTGCGATGGCTCGCTCATGAAAACGAGATAGTTCACTAAATCGCCAACTCGCTGGTTGTAGTCGGCCTGGTCGTATTCGCCGTTGTCGCCGGTTTTGGTTAACAGGCCAGGTTTGACGAGCTTGAGCATCTGGACCTCGTGTCCGCCTTCCTTTTTGACTTCCAGTACCTGTTCGCCCTGCAGTTCATACAGCACATTCGGCATGCCCACCTTGTCAAATACCGTATTGTTCCAGCCAGTGGGGCGGGTTGAGTCGCGGTAGAAGCTGCGCAGGTAGGTATAGAGCCAATCAGCGCCCCGGGCGCGGGCAATTACCGATAGATCGGGCGGTGTGGCGCCAAGCCATTCTTTGGCATCTTGGGCGGCCATTGCGCTTTTCATTACATCGCCAACCTTGCCGCCAGGCCGAACAAGATTCGTTTTGATCTGGTCTTCGGTCAGGCCGATATCTGTCAGGCGGTTGTAGCGCATCGAGACTGCCGAGTGGCAGGAAAGACAATAATTGGTAAACGTTTGAACCCCGCGTTGCAGCGATTCCATATTGTGTAAATCGACAGGCGCTTTGTCCAAGTGCAAACCCTCTGCACTGGCTTGGGTCAAGCCGGTCGAAAATAGCAGGGCGATCAGTATTTTTTTCATGCTTTTCTCCTCGCCTTACATCGAAACCCGGTCGGGTACCGGTTTGGTTTTATCGATCTTGGTATACCACGGCATGGCCAGGAAGAAGGCAAAGTAGATCACCGAAAAAATTTGCGACAGGATGGTGCCTATATTGGTCGGTGGCAGCGCGCCAAGAATACCCAATCCGATAAAGGACACGATGAAAATCGCCAGAATCGTTTTGTAGAGCACACCGCGCTGGCGGATCGATTTGACCTGTGCCCGGTCAAGCCAAGGCAGGAGAACGATGATCATGGTGGCTGCACCCATGGCGATCACTCCCCAAACTTGTGTGCCGAGGAATGAAGGAACCGCACGCAGAATCGCGTAAAACGGGGTGAAATACCAAACCGGAGCAATATGCGGCGGAGTTTTCAGCGGATCGGCCGGGAGGAAGTTGTTGTCTTCGAGGAAATAGCCGCCCATCGACGGCAGGAAGAACACGATGGTGGCGAACACGGCCAGAAATACGGCGACGCCGAAAATGTCTTTCACCGTGTAGTAGGGATGGAACGGTATGCCGTCGAGCGGGATGCCGTTTTCATCCTTGTGTTTCTTGATTTCCACCCCGTCCGGGTTATTGGAGCCGACTTCGTGCAGTGCGACCAAGTGCGCGCCAACCAGCGCCAGTAACACCAGTGGTACGGCGATCACATGCAAGGCAAAGAAACGGTTCAGTGTGACGTCTGACACCACGAAATCGCCGCGGATGAATACGGACAGGTCCGGTCCGATGATCGGGATCGAAGAGAACAGGTTGACGATCACTTGCGCGCCCCAGAACGACATCTGGCCCCAAGGCAGCAGGTAGCCGAGAAAGGCTTCCGCCATCAGGCAGAGAAAAATCATCATGCCGAAGATCCAGATCAGTTCGCGCGGTTTCTGGTAGGAGCCATAAATCAAGCCACGGAACATGTGCAGGTAGATTACGACGAAGAACATCGACGCACCGGTCGAATGCATATAGCGGATAACCCAGCCGCCAGCCACGTCGCGCATGATGTATTCGACCGAGGCAAAGGCGACCGAGATGTTGGTGCCGGGAATCAGGCTGGCATCCGGCTTGTAGTTCATGGTCAGGAAAATGCCGGTGGTGATCTGTATCACCAGCACCAGCAGAGCCAGTGAGCCGAAGTAGTACCAGAAATTGAAATTTTTGGGCGCGTAATATTCGGAAACGTGCGATTTCCAGGTGGCGGTCAGAGGAAAACGGTTGTCCACCCAGTCCAGAAGCAGTTGTGCTTTTGTATGCATGGTGCGGCCCCTTTATTTGTCTTCGCCGATCAACAGGCGCACGTCGGTCATGTATTTGTGCGGCGGGATCACCAGGTTTTTCGGGGCGGGCACTCCTCGGTATACCCGACCGGCCAGATCGAATTTTGAGCCATGGCAGGGGCAGTAAAAACCACCCAACCATTCTGGGCCGAGGTCGGCGGGAGCGAGGTCCGGACGGAAAGTCGGGGAGCAGCCCAGGTGAGTGCAAACACCAGTGGCTATCCAGATTTCCGGTTTGATCGAGCGTACCGGATTCTTGCAGTAATCCGGTTGCTCGCTGGAGTCCGATGTCGGATCGACGAGCAGGGCATCCAGTTTAGGCAGGTTCGCCAGCATTTCCGGGGTGCGTTTGACGACCCATACGGGCTTGCCCCGCCATTCCACATTGATCTTCTGACCGGGTTCGAGCTTGGAGATGTCAATTTCCACTGGTGCGCCAGCGGCTTTGGCGCGCTCAGAAGGAAGGAGGCTGGCTACAAACGGGGTGGCGATACCGGCAACGGCGCCAGCGCCGGCTGCGCTGGTTGCCGCAATCAAAAAGCGCCTTCTGCTGTTATCAAGGGGCTGCGTACTCATACCCTGTATCCCTGTGTGGCGGCGTATTCTTAGCCTACTGCATCAATGGGCAATTTTCAGGACAGAATGATGATAAAGCGTAGGGTCAAGCACAAGATTGCCAGCGTCATGAGCAAGTACTAACGGGTATAAGTGACCAACTCTTCGTCCAGTTTATCGCGCAGGCTGGACGTGATATCACTGGTTTGTGTTTTTCCACCCTGTTTGATCACCTGGAACACCTGTGCAGATAAACGCAAGCCATCCGGAGCCGGCGAAATCGAATAGAGCATGCGGGCTTCTGCAGGTGGATTGGATTTGGGTACCGACATGCTGAATTCTACGCGCTGCGCATCGCGCTGAATGATGCGCATGCCTTTCTGGGTACGGTATTTGACGATGCCGTCGAGGATTGTGCGGGCACTTTTGCCTTTGATTAGCACGCTGGGCGCTTCCGGTTCGCTGGGGCGAGCGGAGGCTTGTTGTGATGTCTCTGCGGTAGACGTTGGCGTACTGACACAGGCGCTGAGCAGTATTGCGCTGACTGCGGCAATGAATAGATGTTTACACCGGATTGGGTAAGTCGATATGTACATGGTCAATCCCGAAAGTTGAGGCAAGATGCTCACCCAGCGCGGCTATTCCAAAGCGTTCGGTGGCATGATGGCCGGCAGCGATATAGGCTTTGCCGGTTTCTTGGGCGAGGTGCGTGACGAACTCGGAAATTTCGCCGGTCAGAAAGCAATCGACTTCCAAGTTGGCCGCTTCATGGAAATAACTTTGCGCGCCGCCTGTGCACCAAGCTACCCGACGAATCAATTTATTTGGCGAGCCGAGCGCAATTGGCGTACGTTCCAATACTTTTTCGACTCTGTTAGCGAAAGCGGCGAGCGAAAGTGGCGCTTCCAATTCCCCCAGCCAGCCTAAGGTTTGCTCACCAAAACGACCTGTGGGGATTAATCCCAGTTTCAAGCCCAGTTGCGCGTTATTACCGAGTTCCGGGTGCGCATCCAATGGCAAGTGATAGGCCAGCAGGTTGAGGTCATTGACCAACAGGCGCGCCAGGCGAGTTTTTTTGGTGTGGATAATGCAGGGGTTTTCATTTTTCCAGAAGTAGCCATGATGAACCAATAATGCGTCAGCGCCTTGGGCGAGTGCGGCATCGATCATGGCCAGGGAAGCAGTCACCCCGGTAGCGATGCGCGAAATTTGCAGGCGCCCCTCTACCTGTAATCCGTTTGGGGCGTAATCACTGAAATGGGCAACTGAGAGCAGTTGTCCGATATAATTTTCCAATTCGTTGCGTACAACAGGCATGATCATTTCAATTATGAAAAAACTCTGGTTGATTTTCGCACAAACAACAACAGTTGGTCTGGCTGTGTGGTTTTTAGTTTCAGTTCTTAAGCCTGAGATGCTGACACATTCTCCTTCTGTGCCCGCTGTGGTTACGATGCGTGAAAAGGCTGTTGTGCCAGCATCCGCGCCCGCAACACTGTCTTATAGTCCTGCCGTCAAGCGGGCCATGCCTGCTGTGGTGAATATTTATACGGCCAAAGAAGTCAAAACGCCGCGGCCACTTATCTACAACGATCCGATATTCCGCCGTTTTTTTGGCGATCGCTTGGGTGAGGAACCTGCACAAAAGGCTTCCAGCCTGGGATCCGGCGTGATCGTCTCGGATAAAGGCTATATCGTCACCAACAACCATGTGGTTGAATCGGCGGATGAAATCGAAGTGGCTTTGGCCGATGGTCGTACGATAGAAGCCAAGATTATCGGGACAGATCCGGATACCGATTTGGCGGTGATCCAGATACCCATCGAAAAGTTGCCAGTTATTTCTTTTGGCGATGCAGAAAAAGCCCAGATCGGTGATGTGGTGCTGGCGATTGGTAATCCGTTCGGGGTAGGGCAGACCGTGACGATGGGGATTATCTCTGCACTTGGGCGATCCGAGCTGGGAATCAATACCTTCGAAAATTTCATTCAGACCGATGCCGCGGTCAATCCTGGCAATTCGGGCGGGGCGTTAATCGACACGAACGGCAGCCTGCTCGGCATCAATACGGCGATTTATTCAAAGAGCGGGGGGTCGCTTGGAATCGGCTTTGCAATTCCTGTGGCGACCGTACGTCAGGTCATGGACGCCATCATCAAAAATGGCAGTGTGACGCGCGGCTGGCTCGGGGTGGAAGTTCAGGACATTACGCCGGAACTGGCTGCCTCGTTCAAGCTCAAGGAAGCTCGGGGAGCATTGATTGCCGGTGTGGTACGCGACGGTCCCGCCGATCAGGCCGGAATCAAACCGGGGGATGTATTACTGGCCTTGAATGGTAAAGAGATTACAACGTCATCGGCGATGCTGAACCAGATTGCTGCGAGCAATCCCGGCGAAGGGGTCGAAATACGTGTTCTGCATCGAGGAAAGCAAACCACGCTGCAAGCGAAGATGGGTAAGCGACCGAAACTCAATAATCGGTGATGCGGGAGCATTTAGTCAGACGTATATATCTAAAAAGCCGTTTCCCTGATTGGGGGGAACGGCTTTTGTATTTGAATTTGTGCAGGTTAAGAGATGATCGCTGGTTGTGACGATCCCTTATCCGCGCCCAATATATGGCATCTTTGTGGCCATGACGGTCATGAACTGGACGTTGGCTTCCAATGGCAGGCTGGCCATGTAAACCACTGCACTGGCGATATGGGCGACATCCATCAGAGGTTCGACGGCAAGTTGGCCGTTAGCCTGCAAAATGCCGCTTTGCATCCTCTGGGTCATGTCCGTGGCCGCATTGCCAATATCGATCTGGCTGCAGGCAATGTTGTGCTGACGGCCATCCAAGGAGATCGAGCGGGTTAGGCCGGTAATCGCATGTTTGGTGGCGGTGTATGGCGCAGAGTTGGGACGTGGTGCATGGGCTGAAATTGAACCATTGTTGATGATGCGTCCGCCTTGGGGCGATTGTGTTTTCATCAGCCGATAAGCGGCTTGGGCGCAGAAAAACGCGCCGCTCAGATTGAGGTCGACGACACTTTGCCAATCGGAGACAGTCAGGTCTTCAAATGGAATAGCTGGCGCGCTTTTCCCCGCATTGTTAAAGAGAACATCCAGTCGGCCGAAGACCTCTTTTATCTTGGCGAACAGTGCACCCACTTCTGCAGGGCTGCAGACATCTGTCGACACTGCCAGCGCTTGTTTGCTGGAGCAGCCTGATTCGCGGATTGTTTCTTGTAACGGTTCTGGCCGGCGACCTGCCAGAACCACACGATAGCCGGCATGTAACAGTTCAATGGCAATCGCTTTGCCAATACCGCTTCCTGCTCCCGTGACAAGGGCCACTTTTTCAATCATGTTTGCCTCTTTCTCGTTTACACAAGCAATCTACGGCGGTTATATGCCTTGCAGTAACCGTTTCTCTGCGGCGGCGAGATTTTCCTGTTCACCGAAAAGGACCAACACATCACCGGCTTGCAGTTCGAATTCTGCCGTGGGATGGGTGGCTGGCATGTTGCGCCGACGTATGGCGCGTATGCCAACCTGCAGGTCAGAAAGGGACACTTCGCCGAGTTTTTGACCGATCGTTGCTGCACCTGCTAATAGGTGGACCGTATGCAGTCGTGGTTGCGGACGTTCCGGATCACTCAATTCTTCGTTCAAGCCGCGGAAAAAACCACGAAACAGGCTGTAACGTGCCTCGCGCACTTCGCGGATGCGTAGCAGAACCTTGTTGAGCGGGATCCCCAGCATCATCATGGTATGCGAAGCCAGCATCAAACTGCCTTCCAGGATTTCAGCCACGACTTCGGTCGCACCGGCCTGTTTGAGTTTGTCAATATCGCTATCGTCCTGGGTGCGCACGATCACGGGCAGTTCTGGCCGAAGCTGGTGAACCAACTCCAGGATTTTCATTGAAGAGTGCGTGTCGGCATAGGTGACGACCAGTGCCCTGGCGCGCATCAACCCGGCGGCCATCAATACTTCGCGTTTGGATGCATCGCCAAACACCACGGTTTCGCCTGCGGCAGTAGCTTCGCGAACTTTTTCCGGGTCAAGATCCAGCGCAAAAATGGGGATGTCTTCCTTGCTAAGCAAGCGGGAAAGCGATTGTCCGCTGCGACCGAAGCCGCACAATATGACATGCCGCTGTGCCTGCATTGAGCGCACGGCAATCGTATGTAGATTGGCGGCAAGGTTCATCCATTCCGAACTGGCAAGGCGCAGCACTAGCTTGTCGCTGTGCTGAATCAGGAACGGAGTGATCAGCATCGAGAGCACGATGCCCGCCACGCAGGCTTGTTGCAGTGGTGCGGTCACCAGCTTGTACTGGATGGCCAGCGCTAGAATAACAAAGGCGAACTCGCCTCCTTGTCCTAGCGCAAAGCCGGTGCGCCATGCACCGCCAGGCGAAGTGCCAAATAGCCTCGCCAATCCGGCAATCAGTGCGGCTTTGGCTGGAACCAAGAACAGCACTAGCAGTAACACCAACCACCATTGCGTGAGCAAGACGTTGAAATCGAGCGACATGCCGACAGTGACGAAGAAAAGTCCAAGGAGCAGGTCGCGAAATGGTCGGATGTCATCTTCCACTTGATAGCGGAAATCGGTTTCCGCTATCAGCATGCCAGCGAGAAAAGCGCCAAGTGCCAGCGAAAGTCCTGCTTGCTCGGTTAGCCAGGCAATCCCCAGCGATACCAGCAGCAGGTTGAGCATAAACAGCTCGCTGGAATGTTGTTTGGCCACGAGGTTGAACCAGGGGCGTATCAGGCGCTGGCCCAGATAAAGCAGCACGATCAATACGACGATGATTTTGAGTGCCGCAATACCCAGCTCGGTCAGCAAGGGTTCGTTGTGTTGGTTCAATACGGGCAACACGATCAGCAGGGGAACAACGGCCAGATCTTGAAACAGCAAAATGCCGATGGCATTTTGACCGTGTGGGGAGTGAAGTTCGCTGCGTTCGGTGAGGAGTTTCGACACCATTGCCGTGGAAGACATGGCTAATGCACCGCCAAGCGCCAAGCCTGTCGGCCAGTTTTGTCCTGTGAGCCAAGCGATCAGCATGACCAGCATGGATACCGCAGCCACTTGTGCTGCGCCCAAACCAAATACGATGCGGCGCATGGCGTTGAGTTTAGCCAGGTTGAATTCCAGTCCGAGTGTAAACATCAGGAAAACGACGCCGAACTCGGCCAAGTGCGTGGCGGTCTCTGTGGAGGGAACCAGTGCCAGCGTGTGAGGGCCGATCAAGAACCCGACCAGCAGATAGCCCAGCATGGCCGGTAGCTTGAGGTGGCGGCAAGCCACGACAGTGAGCACGGCGGCTGTCAGCAGCAGGAGAAGCGAGTGCAGCTCGATCATCTGGAATCTTTGTGAGAATGAACCTTGATTATATCCAGAGGACCGCTCTTTGGTTTGGCAACATTGGCTAATAGCCGGGATGGTATACTTCGTGCATGACTGATAAAGACCCCCAAGAATCTCTTCTGCGCGCCCGGCGTGTCTTGGCTATTGAAGCCGAGGCTATTATTGCGCTGTCAAACCAGCTGGATGCGTCATTTCATGTGGCCTGCTCGTTGATTCTGGCCTGCCGCGGCCGCTTGATCGTGACCGGCATGGGCAAGTCCGGCCATATCGCCCGCAAGATCGCCGCCACCATGGCCAGCACCGGTACGCCGGCCTTCTTTGTCCATCCGGGCGAAGCCGCGCACGGCGATCTGGGCATGATCACCAGTCAGGATGTGGTGCTGGCGTTGTCCAATTCCGGCGAGAGCGATGAGCTGGTGGCGCTCTTGCCCAGCCTCTCGCGCCTGGGCGTGCCGTTGATCGCCATGACCGGCAATGCGGAATCCACCCTGGCGCGTGAATGCCGCACCCACCTTTTTGCCGGCGTGGTGCAGGAAGCCTGTCCGCTGAACCTGGCGCCCACGGCCAGCACCACCGCGGCGCTGGCGCTCGGTGATGCGCTGGCCGTGGTATTGCTGGAAGAGCGCGGTTTCCGCAGCGAGGATTTTGCCCGTTCGCATCCCGGTGGTAGTCTTGGCCGCCGTTTGCTGGTCCATGTGCATGACGTGATGCACAGTGGCGATCTTTTGCCGGTTGTTGGCAAAGAAGTGGCCTTGAAGGATGCGTTGCTGGAAATGAGTCGCAAGGGCTTGGGCATGACTGCGGTGGTCGATGCGACCGGTGCTTTGCTTGGGGTGTTGACCGATGGCGATCTGCGCCGGGCCTTGGATCGAGATATCGATGTGCGTATCGCCGGCGTGGCCGATTTGATGACACGTAACCCGGTCACGATCGAAGCAAATCGCTTGGCGGCAGAAGCCGCACAAATTATGGAAACGCGCCGGATCAACGGTTTGCTGGTGCTGGACGCCGGCAAGTTGGTCGGTGCGTTGAATATGCACGACTTGCTACGTGCACGCGTGGTTTGAAAAGGAAAAACGGATGAACGAGAAAGCCAAAGCGGTGCGCTTGATGCTCTTTGATGTTGATGGCGTGATGACCGATGGGGGCTTGCACTACTCGGATTCAGGCGAGGAAATCAAGGTATTCAACTCGCGTGATGGTCATGGCATCAAAATGCTCAAGGCGTCAGGCGTGAAATTGGCGATCATCACCGGGCGTACCTCCAATGCGCTTGCGCGTCGCGCCGCGCAATTCAATGTCGACTACTTATATCAGGGCGTGGAGGACAAACTGGCGGTGTTTCAGGAGATTCTGGCCGATGCCAATCTAACCCCGGAAGACTGCGGGTATATGGGCGATGATGTGGTGGATTTGCCCGTGATGCGCCGCGTGGCATTTGCTGTCGCGGTCCCGGATGCCCCGGATCTGGTGCGTCAGTATGCACATTATGTAACTGGCTTGCCGGGTGGTCGTGGTGCGGTGCGTGAAATCTGTGATCTGATCATGCAGGTGCAAGGCACCTTAGACGCCTCTTTGGCGCCTTATCTGCGTTGAGCCAATCCATGTCAGCCTGGATGACGCGCCTGATGCCCTTGTTGCTCGCTGCTGTACTGGGCAGTCTGGTATGGTTATTAGACCGGGCGGCAGAACAGCCGGCAGATGTACATGCCCCGGCGGCAAATCTTCCTGATCTGAAGGCTGAAATTGCACGAGTGCAGCGTTATGATGCGCAAGGGGCAAGAGTGTCTGTCCTGACAGCCGTTAGCGCGCAGCATATTCCGCAGGACGATACCATGCTGTTTGAGCAGCCGCGGTTGGAGCAGACTAAACCGGGGCAACCGAAAATAATAGTGTCTGGCGAGCAAGGGAAAACTATTCACCGCGCGTCCGAAGTCTGGTTTTATGGCAAAGTTGAAATGAGCCGTGCTGCTGATGCCAAGAACCCGGATTTACTGATTCACACCCGCGATATGTATGTGGATACCGTGGCGCAAATTGCCCGATCGAGTGCCTTGGTGACCGCTGAAATGGGAGCGCATCGGGCGCGTGGGGTGGGCTTTGTTGCAGACAACAAAAATGAAACCCTGGAACTTCTTTCTCAAGTGAGCATGACTTATGTTCCAAATAAACGTACTGCCGGTGCTAGTTCTGGCGTGCAGCCTTAGTCTTCCTGCGTTTGCCGAGCAGGCTGATCGGGAAAAGCCGATGAATATCACGGCTGACAATTGTAATTTTGACCAAAAAACCTCAAAAAGCATCTGTACCAGCAATGTCGTGGTGGTGCAGGGATCGATGACGATCCGGGCCGACCGCTTGGTCATTAGCCAAGATGCCGATGGCAATCAGTTTGCGCAAGGTGAGGGAAAACCCGTACGATTCAGGCAGAAGCTCGACAAGAGTCCGGATTGGCTGGAAGCCGAATCGCTGCGATTCGATTACGACAGCAAGAAGGGATTCCTGCAGCTTTTTGACAAGGCGTGGGTGAAAAAAGGCCAGGATGTGGTGGTGGGTGATCACATTACCTATGATCTTAAAACCGAGCTGTATCAGGCCACGAGTAATCCTGGTGGTCGGGTGAATATTACAATTGTGCCGAAAGCTAAAGAAGAAAAGCCGCAGGATGGGAAGAGCACACAATGAGCCAGCTCAAGGCTGAACATCTCAACAAGCGTTACCGAAAACGCACCGTGGTGCATGATGTTTCGCTGGAAATAGCTAGCGGTGAAGTCGTCGGTTTGTTAGGCCCCAATGGTGCAGGCAAGACCACCAGTTTCTATATGATTCTGGGATTGGTGCGGCTCGATGGCGGGTGTATTGAACTCGATGGTGTGGATATCACTCGCCTGCCGATTCACCAGCGTGCCCGGCTCGGACTTGGGTATCTGCCGCAAGAAGCTTCGATTTTTCGCAAGATGACGGTGGCGGAAAATATTCAGGCCGTTCTCGAATTGCAGGGTTTGGGGCGTGAAGAAATCTCCAATCGGCTGGATGAGCTGTTGCATGATCTGCATATCGGTCATTTGCGCAATAGCGATGCGCTAGCCTTGTCTGGCGGCGAGCGGCGCCGTGCGGAAATTGCCCGTGCTTTGGCGGCCAACCCGCAATTTATTCTGCTTGACGAGCCTTTTGCCGGTGTCGATCCGATTGCGGTGATGGATATTCAGCGAATTGTCCGTTTCCTGAAGGAGCGCGGTATTGGCGTATTGATTACCGACCATAATGTGCGGGAAACCTTGGGTATTTGTGATCGGGCCTACATTATTTCTGGCGGTGAAGTCATTGCTGCCGGATGTCCTGATGAAATCATCAACAACGAAAGTGTGCGCAAGGTTTACCTTGGCGAACACTTCAGAATGTAAGCGGTAAATGAAACAATCTTTGCAGCTGCGTATATCGCAACAACTTAATCTGACGCCGCAGCTTGCCCAGTCGATCAAACTGTTGCAGCTATCCACTATGGATTTCCAGCAGGAGATTGAACGCTTCCTGCTGGAAAATCCCCTGCTGGAACGTGAAGAGGGAAGTGAAGGGGATTCCGGCCCGGGCGAATCAAGTGCAACGGAATCGGCTCCCGCCGAGGCCGAGCGCGAACGTGAATCAGAGTCTGAGTCCGAAACGGGTGAGTTACGTTGGGAAGAAGTACGGGGTGGCAATGGGCGTAGCGATGATGACGAATCGGATCCTGCGCTTAATGTGGCGCAAAATCTAACCTTACGGGAATACTTGCTTTCTCAGGCGGGGTTATTGCCTTTGGCGCCGCGTGAGCGGGCCATGTTGGAACTCCTGATTGATGCGCTCGATGATGATGGGCTGTTAACGCAGTCCCTGGACGAGATTCTTGCCCAGTTGCCGGAAGACCTGCGCGAGCAGATGGAGATCGACGAGGATGATCTCACCATTGCTTTGGCCTACCTGCAGCAATTGGAACCACTTGGTGTAGGTGCGCGTGATCTTTCAGAGAGCCTTACCTTGCAGTTATTGCAGCATCCAGAATGCGCGGCACGGCGACTGGCTCTGGAGATTGTGCGTGGTCATCTCGATTTATTGGCGACGCGTGACTACACTAGAATTAAAAGACAATTGCAGTGCGATGATGAATGCCTAAGGGAGGCACAATCGCTCATTACAGGGCTGAACCCCCGCCCCGGCGCGGATTGGTCTGCCGACTCCCCGCGGTATGTGATCCCTGACGTCATCGTTGATTTTCATCGTGGTGCGTGGCGCGTGCGCCTCAATGAATCGGCTATGCCCAAGTTGAAGGTGAACGAAATGTACGCCCGCATTCTTCAACAGGAAGTGGGTGCAGGCCTATCGACGCAATTGCAGGAAGCGCGTTGGCTGCTGAAAAGTGTCGAACAACGCGGACAAACCATCCTGCGGGTCGGCCAAGCGATTGTTGAGCGGCAGAAGGCATTTTTTGAGCACGGGGAAGAGGCGATGCGCCCCTTGGTGTTGCGCGATATCGCCGAGCAATTAGGCTTGCATGAGTCGACAGTGTCGCGGGTGACTACCCAAAAATTCATGTTGTCGCCACGAGGCCTGTTGGAATTCAAGTATTTCTTTGGCAGTCATGTGGATACGGATGCAGGTGGGGAATGTTCTGCTACCGCTATTAAGGCATTAATCCGTAAAATGGTACAGTTGGAAAACAAGAGCAAACCGTTTTCGGATGGTGCTATTGGTGAAGAACTCGCTAGGCAAGGGATCGTGATTGCGCGACGGACCGTTGCTAAATACAGGGAGGCATTGATGATTCCTCCCGTCAACCAGCGCAAGAGTCTATGAGTACAGAGCCTGAACAGGCCTACATAAGGAGACATACCATGAACCTCAACATTAGCGGCCATCATGTGGAAGTAACCCCGGCAATTCACGACTATGTCATTGCCAAACTGGAGCGAGTCACGCGCCATTTTGATAATGTGATCGATGTGGGCGTGATCCTGTCGGTGGATAAGCTGCAGCAAAAAGTTGAGGCAACCGTGCATGTGCGCGGCAAAGATATTCACGTTGAGTCGATTGATGCGGATATGTATGCGGCTATTGATCTTCTGGCCGACAAGCTGGACCGTCAAATCGTCAAGCATAAGGAGAAGTCGCAAGATCATCGTAATGAAAGCATGAAGCATCAAGAAGTTGCCGAATAAGTCGGTCTGATGCAACAAACGGGAACGCCGCGAGTCGTTCCCGTTTTTGTTTGCGCTACAATAGACACCATTTATTTTTTTCTGAATCGAGCCATGAGCCTGATCAACAAGATTCTTTCATCCGGCAATGTTTTTCTGGATCTGGATGTCGGCAGCAAAAAACGCGTATTCGAGTATGTCGGTATCCTATTTGAGAACAGCCACGGGATTGCACGCAGCGTAATATTCGATAGCCTGTTTGCCCGCGAAAAACTCGGTTCAACCGGGTTGGGGCAAGGGGTGGCCATTCCGCATGGCCGGATCAAAGGATTGAAAGAAGCCACCGGTGCTTTTGTTCGGCTCAAAGAGCCGATTCCTTTCGATGCCCCTGATGGCAAACCCGTGTCCCTGATTTTTGTGATGTTGGCTCCGGCCAATGCCACGGATCTACATCTGCAGATTCTTTCCGAACTCGCGCAACTTTTCTCTGATAAACAGACCCGCGACCAACTACTCAGCGTGGCTGATTCGGCAGAGGCCTGGAAGTTGATTTCCAATTGGGAGCCGTATGCCTCAGATTACCGTTAGACAGCTTTTTATCGATAATGCCGAAAAACTGCGGTTGACCTGGGTCGCCGGGCAATCCGGCGCCAATAATCTGTTGTCCAACGATGCTTCCGAGCAAAAGCCATTGCTGTCGCTGGTTGGGCACCTGAATTTTGTTCACCCCAATCGCATCCAGGTGCTGGGCGTGGCAGAAATTGCCTATTTAGCAGGGCTTTCCAGCGAGTCGCAACAAGAAGGCATGTTGCGCCTGTTTGCCAACGATATGGCGGCGATGATCGTTGCCAATGGCCAACTGGTGCCCGATGTTCTAAAAGATGCCGCTGAGCGTCATCATGTGCCGCTGTTGACCTCACCTGAGCTGTCGCCCTATTTGATGGAAGTGCTGCGCTTCTATCTGTCCAAGGCGCTGGCGGTTTCCACGCATCTGCATGGCGTGTTTCTCGATGTGCTGGAAATGGGCGTGCTGGTCACGGGCGAGTCTGCGATGGGCAAGAGCGAGCTGGCGCTGGAGTTGATCTCGCGCGGGCATGGCCTCGTCGCCGATGATGTGGTCGAAGTCTATCGTACCAATCCGGAAACACTGGAAGGGCGTTGCCCACCCATGCTGCGCGATTTTCTGGAAGTGCGCGGCATTGGGGTATTGAATATCCGTTCGATTTTTGGCGAAACCGCAGTGCGCCCCAGGAAGAACCTGAAGCTGATCATTCATCTGGCCAAACCCAGTGGCGAAACCCTTGCCCCGATCGACCGGCTGGAAATGCAGGCTGCCACGCAGGAAATTCTTGGCGTGCCAGTGCGCAAGCTGGTAATTCCTGTTGCGGCCGGTCGCAACTTGGCTGTGCTGGTTGAAGCCGCAGTGCGTAACTATATTCTGCAGTTGCGCGGAATCGATTCGACCCGTGAATTTATCGAACGGCATCAAAAATTCATGGAAATGGGCGAATGAATTCCGGCCAGCAAGTCGTGCTGATTTCCGGCTTGTCAGGAGCCGGGAAAAGCGTGGCACTCAAATCGCTTGAAGATTTGGGGTTTTATTGCCTGGATAACTTGCCTGCGCCACTACTGGCGCAAGCGGCAGCATTGCTGGGACGGGATGGTTATCCGCGCCTGGCGATCGGCGTGGATGCGCGCAATGCGCACAATCTGGCGGCGCTTCCCCTGCATATTGAGGAATTGCGCAGCCATGGTCGCGATGTGCGCTTGTTGTTTCTGGATGCTCAGGATGAAACACTGATCAAGCGTTATTCAGAAACCCGGCGTAGTCATCCCTTATCTCATGGTGAGCTCACGGTTAGCGAATGCGTTCAGCTTGAGCGCTTGATGCTTGGCGATATTCGCGAACAAGGTCTGGTGATTGATACGACCGGCCTTTCCGCTAATAAATTACGGGGCTGGGTTCGTGACTTTGTCGCGCAAAATTGTTCCCGCCTTACCCTGATTTTTGAATCATTTGGTTTTAAACACGGTTTGGCGCTCGATGCCGATTTTTTGTTCGATGCACGTTGCCTGCCTAATCCGTTTTATGACCATTCATTGCGCTCGTTGACGGGGTGCGATGCTCCGGTCGTGGATTATTTGCGCCGCCAGCCGACGGTTGGGCAGTTTTTGACCCATATTCTGGGTTTTCTCGAACATTGGCTGCCGGAGTTCGAGCGTGACCAGCGCAGTTACGTCACGGTGGCGATTGGTTGTACTGGTGGACAGCATCGTTCTGTCTATCTGGCAGAAGAGCTGGGCCGGCATTTCAGCCGCAACTGGCAGGTGCTGGTGCGGCATCGCGAATTGGCCATGCCCTCTCACGTGGAGTCTGCCGGTGGCGCTCATCCCGTCTGAATGGCACGTTGGATCGCGGCGTCAATGGCTCAATCTGTTACGCCCCGGCGATTGGCTAACACTCTTGTTGGCCTTGCTGTTGGTCGCTGGACTGGTACCGCTCAGTTGGCATCAAGAGCGTGCAACACGGGTTCGGGTCTACCAGAATGGGAAACTGTTCGGCGAATATGATCTTGCTGCCGCTCGGCGTATCGAAACACCGGGCCCGTTGGGCGTTACGGTGGTGGAAGTTGCGGGTGGTCGTGTCCGAATCGCCAAGGACCCTAGTCCGCGGCAGTACTGTGTGAAGGAGGGTTGGTTGGATCAGGCCGGGCAAGCGGCGATCTGTTTGCCTAACCGGACCAGTATTGAACTTGTCGGCACCAAGCCGCGTCCCTTCGATAGCCTTTCCTACTAGCAGCATGACAGTTCGATAGTATGCCTGCCTGCTTTCTGGCCGGCCTTATATCAATCTACAGACCGTTTTCTTTCTTGAACTGGTCAAGATCAGCCATTAATGACTGTATTTTTTCACTGAGTGCCGGTAGTTGGTGGTAATGGCTCCACAAGGTATCCTCTACGACGTCATGAATTTGCCCGGCTACTTCCATAATGATGCGTTTTTTCTTGGCGATGATTTTTTGCGTGTCCAGCTCAGCCATGTTGGTTTCCTCTGTGAATAAATGATCAAGAAGCAGAATTCATGCCGAGAGAAAATCAGCGATGGAGCAATATAAAGTGTGGATGATCGGCCAGGGCTTTGAATGACAATAGACAATTCAAGTCGACAAGATGTCGCGACTGATTCCCCTTGTGACGTTTGCTGTACCCTATTGACTGGAATGCCATGACCGATTGCCAGCACATTGAGATCAATGCCAGCGCCGAAGACATACGCATCGCCCGCCTTGCTGCGTTGGCGATTGTGCTGGCGGTTGCAGAAGCCGGCATTCCTTCTCCAATTCCTGGCATCAAGCCTGGGTTGGCGAATATTGTGACGTTGCTGGCACTGGAGCGTTTAGGCTGGCGAGCCGCGGTCTGGGTTTCGCTGCTGCGTATATTTGGTGCCGGGTTGGCCTTGGGAGGAGTGTTTTCTCCGGGATTTGCCATGAGCCTGACGGGTGCGGTACTGAGCCTGCTGGTATTGGCGGCCGGTTGCCGATTGCCACGACGCTGGTTCGGACCGGTGACGCTGTCAATTCTGGCTGCCTTTGCGCATATCGGTGGTCAGCTGCTTCTGGCTCGCTTGTGGCTGATTCCCCATAATGGATTGATTTACCTGTTGCCGTTGTTTGCCTCGGCAGCACTGGTTTTTGGTCTGGTCAATGGCTTGATTACAGCCAGACTTCTGGCGGGAGAAATTAGAAAATCATGAAAACAATCACGCTGGGATTCACCGGAGCGTCAGGTTTGCCCTATGGCATGCGTCTGCTGGAATGTTTGCTGGCTGCCGGTTGCAAGGTACATCTACTCTACACCCAAGCTGCGCAGATCGTCGCGCGGCAGGAACTGAATGAAACCTGGCCGTCGCGTCCTGCGGAACTGGCAGCTCAATTCAAGCAGCGTTTCAAGTTGCAGGACGACATGCAATTGCAGGTGTGGGGGCAGCAGGAATGGTTCGCACCAATGGCCTCTGGTTCCAATCCAGGCGATGGCATGGTGGTGTGTCCATGCACGATGGGAGCACTTGCGGCCATCGCTGGCGGGATGTCGGAAAACTTGTTGGAACGGGCAGCCGATGTGATGATCAAGGAAGGGAAAAAGCTGGTGCTGGTGCCGCGCGAGGCACCATTTTCAGCGCTCCATCTCGAGAATATGCTGAAATTGGCGCGTCTGGGGGTGGTGATCCTGCCGCCCAACCCGGGTTTTTACCATCATCCGCAGACGCTGGCCGATATGGTTGATTTTGTCGTTGCTCGTATCTTGGACCAACTGGATGTCCCGCACCAACTGATGGTGCGTTGGGGGGAGTCAAGCTGATGCGTGGGGCAACAAACGGCGGCTTTCTTTGCGGAATAGGCTAAAAAGCAGAGCGGCAGCAATTGCCAGGGCCAACAACAGCGATTGCCAGAAACCGGCGGCGCCATGACGGTAACCAAATGCCAGCATATAGCCGAGCGGCAAGCCAAACATCCAGAATGCACCGATATAAATCACCATTGGCCATTTGGTGATTTTGTAGCCACGGAGCACGCCGGCAATGATGGCTTGGCTGGCATCGCCCAACTGGAAAATGGCCGCATACAGCAGCAATTGTGCGGCTAATGAGCGAACTGCTTCGTCACTCGTGTAGAGCCCGGTGATCGGTTGCTTGAAAAATCCGATCAGCAGGGCAGAAAACAGGGCATACAGTACCCCCATGCGAATGCCGTTCAAGCCGGTTTGGCGCGCTTGCCGTGGATCGCCTGCCCCTAGTGCCTGACCGACCCGAACCGTGAGCGCATGGCCCAGTGCAGACGGGATCATGAATACAATTCCTGTGATATTCAGCGCAACTTGATGCGCCGCGACCTGAATGGCCCCCAGACGGGCAATGAGCAAGGCGACCAGACAGAAGGCGCTGACTTCGACCAGAAAAACGACGCCAATGGGTAAGCCGAGCCTGAATAATTGGCGTTGAATAGTCCAATCCACGCGTTGCCAATGTTTTAATGGCTGGGATGCTTGGTAATCGGGGGCCCAGCGAATCCACGCTGCCAGTAACAGGGCGCTGACCCACATGCAGAAAGCCGTGGCATAGCCACAACCGACTCCTCCCAGCTCAGGAAACCCGAATTTACCGTAAATCAGTATCCAGTTGACCGGCACATTGAGTGCCAATCCAAACAGGGCGATGAACATCATCGGACGGGTGCGGTTAAGACTGGCACTGTACCCTGTCAGTACGCGATGAATGGCCAGTGCTGGCAAACCAAAAACGACGGCACGCAAGAAGCGCGTTGCCTTGTCGGCACTTTCCTGATCTAGACCGGATAGGTGGAAAAATGGTGCAATCAACCAGGCGATGGCCATGCCGAGTAGTGCAAAAGCCAACCCTTGCCACAACGCTTGCTGGACTACTCCGGGAATGGACTGGGTATTACCTGCGCCGAAGCGGTGGGCGACCAAAGGATTAACGGCCAGCGTCAAGCCGATAAGCGTCACCATCAATGCTACCCAGACCGAACCGCCAACAGCGACAGCCGCAAGGTCAATCGGCGAGTAATGCCCGGCCATGGTGGCATCGACAAAGCTTGTGCCGATCTGGGCCAGTTGGGTCACCATGATTGGCCAGGCGAGGTGTAAAGTGGCTCGGACATCAGCCAGACGCGATGACATGTACAACTCCAGAATTGAATGCGGTTTGCCCGTATTTTACCGGCATGGAATGAAAAACCGGCGCCCAGAGGCGCCGGTTTGATACGAGTGACGTGGCTGGGTCAGACTTTGTATTGCGCGACCGCATCGCGGATCTGATGGCTCATGTCTGCCATGTGGCCAATGGATGCTGCGGAATTTTCGGCCGAAGCGGAATTTTCCTCAGCCATCTGGGCAATTTTTTCGATCTGGCTGGCAATGGTCTCACTGGCCTGGGATTGTTCGCGGATGGATTCGGAAATCTCGGCCACCACCTCGGCTACCTTGCGAGTACTGGTCTGAATTTCCTGGATGGCTTCGCCGGCAATGCGGGCTTTTTCTACGCCATGTTCTACTTCCAGAACCGCATCGCCCATGCCTTCCACTGCCAATTGGGCACCATTCTGCATTTTCTTGATTAGTGCGGTGATTTCCTGAGTCGAGTTTGCAGTGCGTTCGGCCAGTTTGCGTACTTCGTCGGCCACCACGGCAAAGCCACGACCTTGCTCGCCGGCGCGGGCGGCTTCGATTGCAGCATTCAGCGCCAGCAAATTGGTTTGCTCTGCCACGTCCTTGATCATGTTGACCACGGTGGAGATGCTCTCGCTATCCTTGCGCAGACCGCCGATCCGTTCGGAAGCTGCGCGGACCTTGTCGGAAATGGTCTGGATATTGCTGACTGTATTGAGAATAACCTCTGCGCCGCGGCTGGCTGTTTCTTCGGAATCGTGCGTGAACTTGCTGGCATCGTGCGCGCGGTCGGAGACCAGGGTGATACTGACGGTCACTTCCTCGACGGCTGCAGCCATGCTCGACGCGGCATCGCTTTGCACGCGTGAAGTCTGGGCGATTTCCTGCGCCATCTGTGTGGCTTCCTGGGCATTGCTGCCCAAGTTGGTGACATGATTCTGGATCTCGCGGAAACTTTCGCACAAACGTTCTTGCAGGCCGTTGTAGGCGGTCATTGTCTGCGCCACTTCATCCTTGCCCTTGATCTGGATGGACTGGGTGAAATCAAGATTTTGAGCGGTATTGGAAAGGGCGCGCTGCATCGTTTTCATCGGGCCGCTGATTGAGCGCCCGATCAGGCTGCCAATGATGCCATTAAGCAGAATACCGGCCAGCGCTGCGGCAATAGTCAACTCCAGCGTGAGTTGTGCCGCGCTATCGGCAGCGGCAGAGGCTTTCGTCGTACTCTGGATGCTGGCTTTGACCAGTTTGTCGAACAGCGCGGCCAGTTCCTTGTGAATGGGAAGAATTTGTGTATTCATGATGCCCAGTGCCATCTGTGCTTCACCCATCTTGGACAGATTCTTGACTTGGGCAATTTTGGAGAGATAAGCAGCCATCTGCATTTTGGCTTCGGTCAGTACAGCCTTGTCAGCTTCATCTGTTATCTGCGCATCGTAATCCGTGATGCCTTTGAATACCTGCTCCTGCAAGGTGGAAAGCCGTTTTTCTGCATCTGCAGCCATAGCCGGGTCCGTGCTGGATGCCAATTCATAAGCGGTGCCGTGCATCAACATGTAGGCGCTACGGATATCGCCGACCATGAGTACACGCGGAAAGGATTCCTTGGCGATGATATTGATCTGGTTTTGCAGCCGATGCAGACCCAGATAAGTCATGCAAAAAGCAATACCAAAAGTGATGATCGTCAAGATGGTGATGGACCAGATCCGCTGATTGATCGTCAGTGACAGACGTGACTTAGCTTTGCGTGCCATGTTGAGAGACCCCTCTTCTATCCGGGCGGGACAACATAATTGCGGCGCCGGATGTTGTTTTTTTGAATTGCCTGGGGTCTGCACCCCAAGTTACAACCAATTGCTTACTGGGACAGAGAATACTATCTTTTGGACAAAAGAGCACTCAATGGTCAGGCCACTTTGCGCGAATCCAACATAAGCGTGACTGGGCCGTCGTTGATGAGGTGAACTTGCATCTCCGCGCCAAAAATACCGGTTGGTATTGGGTGGTAAAGCAAGGTTGCAAGTTTCGTTACAAAGGCATCGAAAAGCGGTTGTGAAATCGGGCTTTTGGCTGCGCGTCCCCAGGATGGGCGATTGCCTTTGGCGTATTCCCCAAACAGGGTGAATTGCGAAACCGCGAGGATTTCCCCTCCAGCCTCGCGCACGCTTTGATTCATCTTGCCTTCGCTATCAGCAAAGATACGTAAATTGCACACTTTGCCGGCCATCCAATCCAGGTCGTGCGGTGTATCGGCATCTTCAAAGCCGACCAATAACAATAGCCCCGGTCCGATGGCCCCGGTGGTTTGTTTATCCACCTCAACCCGGGCTTCTTTGACCCGTTGCAATAACACGCGCATGGTAATCCTGACTTTTGCAGGGCGATTTCTCGCCAAAATGAGGATTTTTCAGTATTCTCAAAGCTTTCGCAACGTGGTATTTCGGAAGGAAACGGCAATGAAGAAGGTTGGTCTCGTCGGTTGGCGCGGCATGGTGGGCTCGGTGCTGATGCAACGCATGCAGGAAGAAAACGATTTTGCCCTGATCGAGCCGACGTTTTTCACGACCTCGCAAACCGGTCTGGCTGCGCCGAATTTTGGTAAAGCGGCCGGCACGCTCAAGGATGCCAACAGCATCACCGAGCTCGCTGCCATGGATGTGATCATCTCTTGCCAGGGCGGCGATTACACCACGGAAATCTTTCCCAAGCTGCGCGCTGCGGGTTGGAACGGCTACTGGATCGACGCAGCTTCGACGCTACGCATGGCAGATGACGCCGTCATCATTCTGGATGCGGTGAATCGCGACGTGATCGATGCCGCCTTGAACAAGGGCGTGAAGAATTTCATCGGTGGCAACTGCACCAACTCGATCCTGCTGATGGGCGTGGGACAGCTGTTCAAGGAAGGCCTGGTCGAGTGGGTCAGCTCGATGACCTACCAGGCCGCCAGTGGCGCTGGCGCCAACAATATGCGCGAACTGCTGAAGGGCATGGGGGCGATCCACAAGACCGTGGAGGCCGAGCTTGCCACGCCGTCGTCGGCAATCCTGGAGATCGACCGCAAGGTGGCCAAGGCGATTCGCGAGGACGTACCGACCGAATTCTTCCCGGCCCCGCTCGCTGGCAGCCTGATCCCGTGGATCGACAAGCAGCTCGACAACGGCCAGACCAAGGAAGAGTGGAAGGGCCAGGCCGAAGTGAACAAGATACTCGGCAACAGCGAAATCGTACCGGTCGATGGCCTGTGCGTGCGCATCGGCGCGATGCGCTGCCATAGTCTGGCGCTGACGATGAAGCTGAAGAAAGACCTGCCGCTGGCCGAGATCGAAGCCATCATCCAGCGTGGCAACGAGTGGGTGAAGTGGGTGCCGAACGAGCGCAGCATCACCGAACAAGAGCTGACTCCGGTCACGATCACCGGCACGCTGAAGGTCGGTGTTGGCCGTGTGCGCAAGCTCAATATGGGTCCGGAATACATCAGTGCCTTTGTCTGCGGCGACCAGTTGCTGTGGGGCGCGGCCGAGCCGCTGCGCCGTATGTTAAGGATTTTGTTGGCGGTCTGATTTTCGCCAGTACCAAGCATAACGGGGAGCCTGGATGCTCCCCGTTATGCTTGGTACAGATGAATAGGACGGGACTTGCTGATTCCTCCTATAGCGCTCCTTGCTATTTTGAAATAAAAATTCATGCTTTCCAGAAATATCACCAGCAACGGACAATGACGTCCGCATCATTCAGGTTCCCATTGTGATTCAACTCGAACAGCTGCAAAAAACTTATCGCTCAGGCCCGCGCGAAGTCGTGGCACTGCGCGACGTCAGCATGAAGATCGCTGCCGGTGAGATTTTCGGCATCATCGGTCATTCCGGCGCCGGTAAATCGACGCTGATCCGGCTGCTCAATCGGCTGGAAAGTCCCGATGCCGGTCGAGTGATCATTGACGGCACCGATGTGCTCGGTCTCGACGATGCTGGCTTGCGCGCGTTTCGCCAGCAGGTTGGCATGATTTTTCAGCACTTCAACCTGCTGTACTCCAAGACCGTGGCGGAAAACATTGCGTTCCCGCTGAAAATTGCTGGGGGTAAAACCAAGCAGGAAATCAACACTCGCGTGGCCGAGTTGCTGGAACTGGTCGGGCTGGCCGATCAGGGCGACAAATATCCGGCGCAACTTTCCGGCGGGCAGAAGCAGCGTGTCGGCATCGCCCGCGCGCTGGCCAATCGCCCGCGCCTGTTGCTGTGCGATGAAGCCACCAGCGCGCTTGACCCGCAGACTACGCAGTCGGTATTGCAGCTATTGTTGGATATCAACCAGCGCTTGGGATTGACCATTGTATTGATCACGCATGAGATGGATGTGATCCGCTCGATTTGCGACCGAGTGGCCGTGCTGGATGCGGGCGCTATTGTCGAGTTTGGTCCGGTCACGCAGGTATTTCTGCATCCGCAACACTCGACCACGCGCCGTTTTGTGCAAGAGGCCGAACATGTGGATGAAAATTCGCAATCCGATGATTTCGCTCATGTGCCGGGTAGGATCGTGCGCCTGACTTTTGTCGGAGCGTCTACTTACGAGGCGGCGTTGAGCCGGGTGATCCATCAGCATGTACTGGAATTCAGCATCCTGGCCGGGCGGATCGAGCGCATCAAAACGACGCCCTGTGGGCAATTGACGCTGGCGCTGGTCGGGGAGGAAGAAGCCATCGACATGGCGCTTGCCCAGCTGCAACAGCAAGCTGTCACGGTGGAGGCATTGCGATGATGGATCTTTTTATCAATATCGATTGGGCCGAAATCGGTTTTGCCACCCTCGATACGCTGGCCATGCTCGGCGGTTCGTTGCTGTTTACCCTGGTGCTCGGTCTGCCGCTTGGCATCGTGCTGTTCCTGACCGGGCCGCGCCAGTTGCTGGCGCAGCCGGTGCTGTACGGTGCGCTGTCCTTCGTGGTGAACGTGTTGCGTTCGGTGCCGTTCGTGATTTTGCTGATCGTGATGATTCCGTTCACCGTGTTGCTGGTTGGCACCTCGCTGGGCGTCGGCGGGGCGATTCCGCCGTTGGTCGTAGGTGCCACGCCGTTCTTTGCCCGGCTGGTGGAAACCGCATTGCGTGAAGTAGATCGCGGCATTATCGAAGCCAGCCAGGCCATGGGCGCGACCACGCGCCAGATCGTGCTCGGCGCTTTGTTGCCCGAAGCGCTGCCAGGCCTGTTCGCGGCGATGACTGTTACGGCCATTACTCTGGTTTCCTATGCCGCGATGTCCGGCGTGATCGGTGGCGGCGGCTTGGGCGATCTGGCGATCCGCTTTGGTTACCAGCGTTTCCAGACCGATGTGATGGTCGTGACCGTGGTGTTGCTGCTGATCCTGGTGCAGGTGTTGCAGATGATCGGGGACCGGCTGGTGGTTCGTTTCAGTCGCAAATAACTTATCAAACCGTCAGGCCTGTGCCTGCCATCCTATTACTGCTGTCTAAACAAGGAAGAAAAATGAAAAAATTACTGGCTGTCTTGCTGGCAACGCTGGCGCTGAATGTGAATGCCGCCGACAAACTGACCGTGGGAGCGACTGCGGTACCGCACGCAGAACTGCTCGAATTCGTGAAGCCGATGCTGGCCAAGCAGGGCGTGGATCTGGAAGTGAAGGTCTTTACCGATTATGTGCAGCCGAACGTGCAGGTCGCGGAAAAGCGCCTCGATGCCAACTTCTTCCAGCACAAGCCGTATCTGGACGAGTTCAACAAGGGCAAGGGCACCAACCTGGTATCGATTGTCGGGGTACATGTCGAGCCATTCGGTGCCTATAGCCAGAAAATCAAGAAACTGGCCGATCTGAAAGAAGGCGCCACCGTGGCGATCCCGAACGATGCCACCAATGGCGGCCGCGCGCTGTTGCTTCTTGCAAAGGCAGGTGTGATTACGCTGAAGGATGCAGGCAATATTCTGGCCACGGCCAAGGATATCGCCAGCAATCCGAAAAAGCTGAAGTTCCGCGAACTCGAAGCAGCAACCCTGCCACGCGTGCTGAACCAGGTTGACCTGGCCTTGATCAACACCAACTACGCACTGGAAGCCAAGCTGAATCCCTCGAAAGATGCACTGGTCATCGAAGGCGGCGAATCGCCGTACGTGAACATCCTGGTCAGCCGTGCCGACAACAAGGATAACCCGGCCCTGAAGAAACTGGCTGTTGCACTGACCTCGCCGGAAGTGAAGAAATTCATTCTGGAAAAATACAAGGGGGCCGTGGTTCCCGCATTCTGAATGTTACTACCGAGCAGGAAAGCCAATAATTGGCATGTTCGATCGAAGCCCTCCCGAAACGGAGGGCTTATTTTTTCATGATTTCTGGATTGAACCGAGTAGCTTCGCAAGATCAAATATCGGTGTTGGCCTGGTCTGTCATTTCGCTTTTTTGACAAAGCTGTCCGTATCAGATCCTGCATTGGTGGATGGCTTGAATACTTGTCACGGGGGAATGACTGTTAAACAGGTTTGCAATCTTTTACAATTGACGTAGTACATTGTGAAACTTTGCATAAAGTTTCCACAATTCTTTCATTTTTAGAGGTGCCGGCACTAGAATTGAATCTGAGCAGGTTATGAAAGGAGGCAGCCATGTGGAATGTGGGTGGTCAGTTAGGGTCAGTGTTACTGTATGCCGGCTTGGGCTTGATCCCGAATGTGGCGTCTGCTCTTGGAAAGGGCGCTGTGGCTGCCGTCCAGTCTGTATTGCCTGCGGGCAATACCTATAACATTACGAATAATTACTACAATAATCCGGCGCATCTGGGCAGCAGGGTTGATACCCGCGCCTGAATTGTCCCGGTAAAGATACGGGCCGATGCATTGCATTGGCCCGTTTTTCGTTGAAATGGCCGGCCAATAATCCAGATTGTCTCAAGTGCAATTTTTCAAGAAAACTTCCTTTTTTTAGTCATATTTTTTGCAATTTTTGGCGACATACTTGCCTGCGACCACTGAGCTTGGTGGTGTTGGTTAATTGAGTATGTGATGGGAAGAATTCAGTTCAGGCCGCTGTGCCTGCCTTGCGCAATTTTGCTTGTTGTGTGTCTGCCTTGCGCAATCGTGCTTGTTGCCTGTAGTAGTGATCCACAGGTCGTGACGATGCCGACGACGGCACGTCCTTATCCTGTCATGGCCATGGCAGGGAATAATGGGGCGATTTTTCAAGCGCATAACGCCGTCATGTTGTTTGAAGAACCACTGGCTCGTCGCGTGGGTGATGTGCTGACTGTCGAGATCGACGAAAGCCTTGAATCAACCGGGAAAGACAATTCCACGGTAAGCCGCACCGGATCCGTAACTAATAAAGGAAGTGCTGACGATAATGCGCCAGCCCTTATTCGAAGCCTTCTTGCTGCGAATAATTTTACTGGAAGTGGGGATAATCAGTTCAAGGGAAAGGGTGATTTTGAGACCAAAAACGGTGTAAAGGCGACGTTGGCTGCCACCGTAGTCGATGTGTTGCCCAACGGCAATTTGCTCATTGGCGGCGACAAAAGAATCTCGGTTAATGGCCAGCAAAGTACTTTGAGGCTGACTGGGGTGGTGAACCGGAAAGACCTCAAGGCTGGCAATGTGGTTGCTTCCAAAAAGATAGCAGACGCTCGCTTGGAACTGCTGGGACAAGGGACCATTGCGGATGCCAATAGCATGAACTGGATGCAGAGAGTGTTCTTGAGTGTGTTGAGTCCTTTCTGATGAGGAAATGGATTCTGCTGCTCTGCACATTCCCGTTGTCTGCTTGCGTGACAATGGTGGGTGTGCCATTGAATGACGCGCTCAATTTGGTTGTCAGCGGGACCTCTGAATTGATGGCCAATTCCTGGTCAAATACAGATAAGTGTACTTTGCGTTATCCATTGCATTCGATCTGTATCGAATACAACCCGAACGTTGCTGTGCCGGATTTTGTGCCGACAATGCAAACACGCTTGAAGCAACTGCAGGTGGATAGCACGCTTTATTCCCCGAGCGCCATGCCGATCTCCTGCGAAGCCACACTGCAGTACACTGCGGCTCGGAGCTGGGGCAGCCATTTTACTTCCAGTGATCTGCAACCGTATCTTGGTGACGCAGAGTTGACCTTGCTGCAAGGCGGGAGGGTGCTTTCTCTTGCGCGTTACCAGACGAGTCGCCTTGGGTATGAAAAATGGACTTCAACTGCTACCAAGATGAACCAGGTGGTGGATGATCTGGTATGCGCAAAGCCGGGATGAAAGTTGTTTTGCATGGGAGATTCCCATTTTTATGCTTAAACCCATCCAAAGGCACATAGAGTTATTGCATGAAATTCAATCGAATCGGGATCAAGGTTTTCCTGATCCTTGCCGTTCTCAATGCTTCACTGATACTGGCTGTCTATCTCTTCAATTTGTGGCGCTATGACCACGATCTCAGTCTGCATATAGAAAAGCAGCAGAAGCAGCTCCTTCTACGGCTGGCCCATCGTTTGGCAGAAGGCTTTGAGCAACAAGGCGGCTGGGCAAATATTGTGCACAGCCCCGCAGTCGTCGATGCCCTGATTTTCGATACGCTGTTCGATGATTCAACTTCACCTGAATTGAGCACGCTCCCCGAATTGCCTGCTTTTTCGAGTGAGAAAAATGGTGGCTTGCCCATGGGCATTCTGCTATTAGGGGCGAGCGGAGAGCGGCTTCTCGGCGAGGAGCGGTGGTCCGCGAACACAGTATCCATCCCCATCCAAGTGCAAAACCGGACGGTCGGCTATTTGGAGGCTTCGATCAATCCGCCATTTTCCCTGGCCATCTTGCAGGCCTTTGTCGAACAACAAAGACAAAGTTTTGTGCTGCTTGCGATGGGTATGCTGGTCGTGTCGGCGCTTGGTGCATTCGTGATATCCCGCCGGTTGGGGCGCCCGATTGATGATATGACCAAGGGCGCCCGTGCGCTGGCTCGTGGAGATTGTAGCGTCCAGCTCGCCGGCGATAGTCAGGATGAGCTGGGTCAGTTGGTGGGTGAATTTAACGGGTTGGCCCAAACACTGGCGGCTAACCGCGAACGCCGGCGCGAGTGGTTGATCAATATTACCCAAGAATTGCGCACGCCTTTGTCGGTCATGCTGGTCGAAATCGAAGCGATGCGTGGCTGGGTCGTGGATATTGCACATGAATTACGTACTCCCTTGACCGTCATCTTGGGGGAGATAGAAGCCGTAGAGGATGGTATTCACCAGTACGACGCCGCTTGGCTTCACCACATTGGACAAAAAACCCGTCAGTTGTCCCTGCTGGTCAACGATCTGCATCAGTTGGCATTGTCTGATCAAGGCGCCTTGGTTTTTCATAAAGCCCCCGTGGATTTGGGCTGCTTGGTTCAGGAGTATCTCGACAGTTACCAACTGACCTTTGAACATGTTGGTCTGCATGTGGATATTATTCTTGGCAAGAATCTCCCGGTGTTGGGGGATGCCGACCGTCTGCGCCAGCTTTTAGGTAATTTTTTGCAAAACACGTTGCGCTATACCGATGTGCCGGGCAGTCTGCGCATTCGCGTCAGTCTTGAGCACGGCAAGGTGATTCTGATCTGGGAAGATTCTGCGCCTGGGGTGCCTGAGGCGGTGCTGGATCGATTGACCGAGCGTTTGTATCGCGGCGATGACTCGCGTAGTCGCGCAACCGGTGGTTCCGGGCTTGGGCTCGCCATTGCCAAGGCCATTGTGGATGCCCATGACGGAATCATGCAGGCCAGCCTCAGTGACCTGGGCGGGCTTTGCTGGACTTTGCAATTACCTTTGGTGCCGGAATTGGAGTATGCATGAATACCAAACCGATCTTGATCGTGGAAGATGAGCCGGAAATCGCCGGCATTCTGAATGATTATCTCCAGGCGG
>JARLJJ010000556.1 GCA_031291275.1 Formivibrio sp. | reverse complement strand
GCCATTGAAACTCGCGTTCCTTGCAGGACAAAAGACAAATTGCGCAAGGCAGCAACGGAACACATGACGGCAATCGAAAAGAATCCGGAAAAAATCAAATCCTTCTTCAAAGACCCGCTCATTGAGTACGCCGCATAGCAGTATTATCGGGCCGGATCAATAAGCAGCCCATCCCAGCCACGCGCCTCTCCGACGGAACCATCCGCTTCATGGCGATTTTGGCGCAACTACTCTCACCAACCCCACCGCCATTGATTTGCATGGAAGAGCCAGAGCTTGGTTTGCACCCCGATGCCATTGCATTGCTGGCGAGTCTGTTACGGGAAGCCTCCGAAAGAACGCAGTTGATCGTCACGACGCATTCGGATGCGCTCGTTTCCGCCCTGACCGAAGTTGCGGAGTCGGTGCTGGTATGCGAGTACCGGGGCGGCACGGTTCTCAAGCGAATTGAATCGGAAAAGCTGCGCTTCTGGCTGGACAAGTACAAGCTCGGCGAAATCTGGCGGATCGGTGAAATCGGGGGCAATCTGTGACAGAGATCGCCGTATACATTGAGGGCGGTGGCAAAACTGCCGGTCAAAAAGCTGAGCTAAGGCAGGGATTCGATGCCTTGTTCATAACCGAAAAATCGAAGGTCCGTGAAAAAAAGGGAAGTTTGAGATTCATCTGCTGCGGAGGACGGCAGCAAGCTTACGAAGCATTTATCAACGCATTGGCAGTGAATCCAGAAACGATAAACGCACTACTCGTCGACTCCGAGACCTCAGTCGCTGCCGTACCAGCGAATGAAGCACAAGATGCCGCGATTCGTGTCGCTCATCTCCATGCGAAGACCGGAACCGAAGGGCGAGGACAGGGAGATGGTTGGGATTTTACCGGTGTCGCATCAGATCGCGTGCATCTGATGGTCCAATGCATGGAAGCATGGATCGTTGCCGACCCGGACGCATTGGAGGAGTTTTATAAACAGAAATTCAATCGGGATGCTCTTCCCAAACAGACCAATCTTGAAACTGCACAAAAGTCAGATATTTATCACAAGCTCGAACGCGCCACCAAAGACACCCAGAAGGGCGAGTATGGCAAGATAAAGCACGCCAGCAAGCTCCTTGAGAAGATAAGCTCAGACAAAGTAGCTTCACGCTGTCCCCGCTTTAAAATCTTCCGTGAGTGGCTCACCGAATCGATCTAGATTAAGGCCTTCCCGCCCTTTGCAGAGAATTACCCCACCTGCGCGCACAATAGATGCATGCGCAACCTCCAACCCTCAAACCGGATTTCCAGTCGCGAAACCCAGAATTTGCTCGATTTCCTCCCTACCCCCCTCCCCCCTATATACTGTGAAACTGTGTGATCCTGAAAAAGTAACAGAAAATAAACCACTTACACGCCGAACCCTCTTTACCGTCTAGTACCCCCCGTACACCTCCGATTTAAGGCATAACCAATAGAAAGAAAAGGCTTACCATCAAGGCAAGCCCCTTCGAGAACTACGCTTTTTGCACGATTTATGTCGAAAATATGAGCCAGTATCGCCCCTTATGGCCTCAATAAGGCCCTGTGGAAAAACGGGGGATTCCTCGCTCGATGCGCAGTCGATTCGAGGTCACGGCTTAGGTTTGATCCGCAAGAAATTAGGTGCGACTGAGGAGACTTACCCTTTGCGCCGGTAAAGAATCTGGAACTCGTAGCCAGCGTTGACCGGGTACAGTCCAGCCACATGCCGCAGCCGTTCGGCCAGAGCCGGAGCAGCCAGCAGCGGGTACTCGCGCTCGCGCAGATCGTGGTAGTCGAAGTCGACGGCCAGGGACAG
>JARLJJ010000555.1 GCA_031291275.1 Formivibrio sp. | reverse complement strand
TTGTCATCAATCCCAAACTGAACTACACGCTCATCAAGGGTCGCAACAGCGTCAAGGTTGGGTACGAATACCAAGCCATCAACACCGAAATTGACGACTTCAATCCGGTCTATGGGCAGGACACCTACGGCGGCTTCTTCAGTTCAGGACCGTCAATCGCCAATTCCGGCGCTTATTCCTGCGGCAACCCCAGCATCGGCAACCCCAGCCCTCCTGCTTGCATTAACGATATTGGATACAAGGAAGCGGGTGCGTTAGCTGACTTTCTCCTCGGTGCACGCAGTGCGTATCAGTTGAACAACTTCCGCATCGTCAACTACCACCAGCGGATGAACTTCTTCTACGTGCAAGATGACCTCAAGCTCCGGCGTAATCTCACTATCAATGCCGGACTGCGCTATGAGCTGGTCACACCACAGTACGTAGATGGCGACACACTGGCCAACTTCGATCCCACGACGAAAACATTGATCCAGGCCAAGTCCGGCTCAGTTACTGACCGCGCGATGGTCGGCATGCCAAAACTAGACTTCGCGCCGCGTATCGGCTTCTCCTACGGACTCAATGACAAAACCGTGCTTCGCGGCGGCTACGGAATCAGCTTTGATCAGTTCAACCGCGAGGGCGGCGAAAACCTGCTCGCCTATAACGGGCCGTACATCGTCAACTCCTCCATCACGCAAAATGCAATCACCAAAGTGAATAATGTCGCAACGATCACTCCTGCCTGTGCGACGAATGTTCAGAATGCCAACTGCTTCAGCCCAATTCAACAGGGCTACGGCGTCAACTTCGTCAGTGCTGCCGGATTCAGCACCGCGCTGGCGCAGACTCGCTACATTCCCAAGGACATCGCAACCGGCTACTCGCAAGCATGGCACTTCGGCTTGCAGCGTACCCTCAAACAAGGCACACTCCTCGACGTCTCGTATGTTGGCGAACATGGCGTAAAGATCTGGGTGCTTGACGACGTTAACCAGGCTTCACCCAACATCCCCTCTGCCACATGCAGCAGTACCGTAACCACTGGTTGCGTATCGCTGCTCAATCGCCGCCCGATTCAGGGCTTCACCGGCATTGAAGGATCGTCGAACGCGGGAATGATGATCTACCACGGGGCTCAGGTCAGGCTCGAACACCGTTACGCGAATGGGCTTTATCTGTTGAATGCCTTCTCGTATTCAAGAACAATCGACAATGCGTCAGGGCATTTGGATACACCCAATGGCGACAACTCGCGCGTCAACCTGGCAAATCTAAAGGGTGAGCGCAGCCAATCTGCTTACAGCCAACCGCTCAACGATACGCTGACTGCGATCTGGGATCTGCCCTATGGGCACGGCCGTCACTGGGGTGCATCTACCAACCGTGCCATGCAAATCATCGCTGGAGGCTGGCAAGTCTCGGCGATCGAAACCGCCACTAGCGGTCAGCCGGTCAACCTGACCTACTCTGCGCCAACTCAGTTCAGTGTGAGCGATCTGCTTACCTATCGCCCCAACGTCAACGGCACCCCCAAAACGCCTCGCGGCCTTTGGGTTAAAAAGGCAACTTCACTCACCAACTACTTGAGCACCACCGCCGTCACCACTCCCACGGATGTATCTCAGCCCTACGGCAACGCTGGCAGAAACTCTCTTCGCGACAACCCCTTCTATCAGACCAATATGGGTTTGCATAAGGAGTTTCCGCTTTGGAGTGAATCCTCCAACCTGGATTTCCGTGCCGAGGCATTCAATT
>JARLJJ010000554.1 GCA_031291275.1 Formivibrio sp. | reverse complement strand
TCACGCTCGAACCCGGAGATATCATTGCCACCGGAACGCCAGAAGGAGTGGGAGTTTTCCGGAAGCCGCCGGTTTTTCTGCAACCTGGAGATGAAGTGGAGATTGAAATTGAAAAACTGGGCGTGCTGAAAAACACTGTGACGGCGGCAACGTCCTAGAAATACGGCCTGCGGCAGGACTTGTTCGAAGACCGAGTACTGCAAGGTCATTAAGTCCGAGGAGCCTAATAGCAAGAAAGGAACCCTCTGTCGGCTCAAAGTGTGCAAAAGTTTTCCCTTGTGAAGGAAAAGCGAAAACGGCGTACAGATAACTCTCTATTATTGTGAGATTTGAGGGTCTGTGAATATCTTGTGACTGTGGCTGCAAACATGCTACTAGTACCATGGTAGCGGAGGCGCCCTCAATCCCCGCTGGCCGAACGATGGTGACCGAATGATGAGGAGACCAGAAATGAAGCGTAGTCTGATTTATGGTGGTTTGCTGATCGCAGGCCTGCTGCTGGTAGCGATTGGCCCGGTTCGAGCCGATGGCTTGGATACATTTACGTACACATCGCAAGGGAACACCCTTGTGTGGCAGCTCCCCGCGAGCCCCACACCTGTGTATTTCAACAGCGCAGATGACCATTTCACTGTTATCGCAACCAGTTTCAGTGTCGACGGATTCAAAGTGAACTTTCCGGCGGTTGTTGATTTCTTTGGCTCGAGCAATTCCGGGGGTTTTGATTTTGAGCTGGGCATTTTCATGCTGGCAAACACTGTTGGGGATCCGCTGTTCACCGGCTCATTGAACTTGCCGACTTTCGTGCCCGGAACCTATTCGCTCACCGATTATGCCTTCAGCAGCACCGGCGTCCCGGGTTCGTTGACCATCACATCGTCCACTTCTGTGCCAGAGCCCTCGCCTTTGCTACTGCTTGCTTGCGGCTTGTTGGGCTTGGCCGGAATCACAACTCTCAAAAAGACATTCATTCAAGCTCGGAGCTAATCTCCGGCAAGCTCTCCACGACATCAAAAAACTCCTCCCGCGATCAGAGCGAGGGGGAGTTTTTTTTGAAGGGCTGAGATCGCTTGCCCCCTACTAGTGATCGCTGTGAAGAGCAGCAAATAATCTCCGTGTTTTATACAATTTGGCTTGCCGTGCGTCCATAGCTCAATTGGGTTCTGCGCAAGATGTGAAAGTGGAGTCCGCCGTGAGTGCGCCAGGCAATAAGTCCCGAACTGCTCGTGGCCGGTCCATCCGTCCCAGTGGTAAACTGGCGATTGGCGATCAAGGATTCCGGCCCAGAGGAACATGCGGATTATGAAACTGATGCGAGGCCTTCATCGACAATGGTTGTGGACGTTGATGAACCGTAAGGCGCGGGTTGGTCTGGTGGCGGCAGGAGTCTTGTTAGTCGTCCCTGCCCTTTGGGCGCACCATGGGCTGGCTGCATTTGATACGACACATACGGTGAAAATGCAGGGGACAGTTACAGAATTCCAGTGGATCAACCCTCATGCTTATATTTATGCGGATCTGAAAGACGAAAATGGGAAGGTAGCGAATTGGAAGCTGGAGATGGGGAGTCTGGGGATGCTGACCCGGTTTGGGGGATGGAGTTCCACCGCGGTAAAGCGTGGCGACCAAGTGACGGTCCAAGGCTTCCGGGCTAAAGACGGCTCGCCTTACATGTCATTGGGGAAGATTATTCTTCCAGATGGTCGGACATTGCTGGGGGCTCCCTAGAAATGCCAGACGCGCTGGCATTGTGCCGATGGCTCGAACACACTTCGGTGGGGGCCGCGGTAAGGGAATCGCTTTGGCTATTTCCTGCGATTGAGACTCTCCATCTACTGGGGATGGCGACCCTGGTGGGGACAATTGTAGTTTTTGATTTGCGCCTGCTGGGTTGGACGCCGAGGCGGGAGCGGGTTTCTGCGCTGGCTGGGCAACTGCTTCCGTGGACTTGGGCGGGATTTGCCGCGCAGGTGGTTACGGGGGCGCTGCTGTTCATGTCGGAAGCGGTGAAAGTTTATACCAATCCTGCATTTAAAGTGAAGATGCTACTGCTGCTTTTGGCTGGCGTGCAGGCGCTCGTTTTCCATCGGACCGTTTATCGAGGCGTGGCAACTTGGGACGAAAGCGGAGTCCTGCCCCTGGGGGCGAGAGTTTCGGGCTTCGTCTCGATCCTGCTGTGGGTTGGTATTATGGCGGCAGGACGATTTATCGGATTTGTGTGACCTTTCTGGAGTGACCGTGCTGAGTAAAAACCTGGCGATGTTCAGGCCGTGATATGAGCGACGCAAACTTTGGTGTATGCTCTGGGCGGATTTGTGGATTTTGTGTCCAGGAGTTAACAAAGTGCTAAAGGCAGCTCTCGCGATTGCCGTTTTTGTTTGTTTCACTGTTCCGGTGGGAATTGCCGGAACACAAATCACCGACAGTCGTAACCTGATGTGGTGTAACGCGCGGTCAGGCCAAACTTTTTATTACAGTGCGTGGTTTCATTATTCGCCAGAGAACACGGAAGCGAATCGTGCGAAATTCCGGAAGGATACTCAGGCGAATTACAGTCTCAAGACTTTGGACGCCCCCACTTGTTACAGCTACCTGGATACGCAGAATGCTTCGGATGCGTTTGATGCCAGTGTGAAGAGTCAAAAGAAGGCCGGATTTAAGGTTGTTACGACTGGTTGGATGCCGCAGTA
>JARLJJ010000553.1 GCA_031291275.1 Formivibrio sp. | reverse complement strand
GTCAGCGCCGATAAGAGTGTGGGATGGCCTTTGGAACTGTGGGAACGTGCGTCCGGCCTTGTGGTGGATCCATCTGGGAGCGAAGCCACGGTGCCCTACAGCACCCTGCTTTTGATCGCCAGTTTGCCACCGGGGGAACTGTGGGCCGAGTGTGAGCTGAAGTTTGTTGGCTGTATTAGATACATTTTGGAGGTTGTGGATTTATCTGTGTGGGGTCACGGTGATCTCACGGACTGGCGCAGCACGGAGATGTTCACTGCAGCCCACTTGGCACTGCGCATCAACGCGCACCTTGTGGTGCACATCGGTGTGCCTGGCCCCTGCAGCATCAGTGGCGCCTCACTTCTGAGTGGCGCTACAGTCTCAGATTCCGTCTCAGCCGTCCGAATTTCACTGCAGCCGGTGGACATTGTGCAGCTGGATGGAAAGTCAATGCTGCAGGTGGACCGTAAGAAGAGTGGAACGGTTGGTGGAACGGTCCTCACTTGGGGAGCTGCCAGGCGCAGTTTGTTGGTGAGATCGACTTGGCTGGTGAAAGCTCTGACGTGCTCCTCTGTACTCCTGGGCAAGAAGCTATGACTGGCTGGTCGTGTTCGCGGGCTGCTCTGTGCAAGGTCCGAGGAAACGAATGTTCAAGCCGTTCACGCTTGTTTTGGCCAAGTCAAGTTGGTGTTGGGAGGAGGTCTCATGCCGTCCACTCAGTCTGTTGGTGTAGACTGGTGCCGCAACTTCTGTACATCCCTGAAAAAATCAAAGGGTTCCGTGGGCTTCCTGTATGGCATCCTGGACCCTGTGAAGGTGGCGAGTGGTGACATGATATCCGCAACTCTCAGTGTTTCCTCTCCCTCTGCGCAGTTTGAAGGTGCGTTCCACGTCGGGTTTACCGAGGTGCCGAAATACTTCGGGGTCACGTTCCTAGACCACCCATCCATCTCTTTCGGGTCCTGTTCATTAACTCCCCATCATTTCGCCGTCGAAGCAACCCCGCCCAGTTGTTGGCTGTCTTTCTGAGTGACTGCCTTGAAGCTGTTGGCAGGTCGGCCCGCCCAGGAGTGGACACAGCTGCAAAGCGTATGGCTCAAGTGCTGACTGTTTCTGTGATCCGGGATGAAGCACATCTTGCCGAGTTGTGCATGGCCAACGGGTTGCGCCTAGGAGCAGGCGCTGGTTGCGAGGGCACTCTTTCCCGGATCGACTACACGACATTCCCCAGGTCACGAGATTCAGTGACTCCAGAGCCTGCTTCTGGTGAGTGTAATTGTGAGTCGTTGTTGTTTTCCTACCTCTTGTTCTTGCTCACGTTCTCAATTGCTGTGTCTCATTATTGTTTTCCCAGCTCTGGCTTCGGCTTTCACCAAACTCGTAGTGGAGGACTCAAAGATGGCAGAGCTGAACGCCCAACTGGCTGCACAAGGGCTCTCTTTGCGGGAAATTGATGGAGATGGCAACTGTCTGTTCAGGT
>JARLJJ010000552.1 GCA_031291275.1 Formivibrio sp. | reverse complement strand
TTTGAGCCAAACGGATGGCAGGCGGTTATTAGCGACGATTCTGCTAAACCATATTATGCAAACGACACCAACCGCACGCCTCAAAACTCGGCGGTGAACGTGCTCAGCAATTTCATGGTTGGCGACCCGGAATGGGTGGGCATCTTGGAGCATCCGGATGAGCCCCATGGGGCTGAGAACCATTTTCTTTCCCGCTATGCCTTCATCGCCCTCCCTACCGGAAATGCACTGGATATCAACTATATTCATAATGCGGCGTTCAACACCGGGACGAAACTGAACGAAGGTTATTTGCGCAATCAGGGGGTCGGCTCGTGGGAGTTGAACTTGGCGGCGTTCCTGGCGGATTTGAACACGAATGTCTGGCATCCGTTACCCGGGGACTATGCCTATAACACGCCATCGGACAATGCAAACCGGGGCTACGGCTTCGTTGACGCCTTCGGTGTGCTCTACTACCGCTACAACACATGGCCTCTGCCTTTTGCAAGTCGGCTGTTTAACAACGCGGCTCCGCTGGCTCGCAATAATATTGATAATTTCAGTCGGGGACCGGTGCAGACCAAAATCGATTATTATCGCAACTTTTTTACGCCTTCCGCAACCGTTAATGCGTCGTGGTCCGGGGCGGACAGTACCAACCACTACTTCTCAATGTTCGACTGGTTTGACAATTCTAAGACAGGGACAAATTTGACAAAACATTTGCTCCAGGCCGGCGCGAACACCATGGCCACTTCGAGCGGTGTATTGCACCCCACGTATGACAGTTACACGTTTTATCGTTTGTTGGACGAAATGGCCTCGGACTCGTCGCCGGACGATGGCCGGCTGAATCTCAATTACTCGAACGCCGCGGTCTCTTCGGTCAACGGCGTGCTGCATGTTAATATCATTCCCGGGGCAGAGACGAACTTCGTGCGCTGGGAACCAACAAATTTCTTCCTGGCGGCCGCCGATCAGATGCTCCGAACCTACTCCAGTTATTGGTATAGCCAGAATTCCACTGCCTACACGAACACATTTGCGTTCACTAACTCCAGTTTCGGTATTACAAACATTCCGGTCTGGGTCAGCAACCGGTTTGTGTACACTCCGGCCGTCCACCGTTTGTTGCAATTGGCGGCAAATATTTACGATGCCAGCACCAACGATAATTATAATTTGCCGCATGTGTACCGCCCGCTGTTCCGTTGCGAGCGCAACCCCAATCGTGATATTTATATCGTCGGTTACGTGGCCGTGAACACGGTTACGGGCCCGGGTGATTCCCAATTGTCGAGTCCTTATGACATCACCCAGTTGAAGCTGGTGGCCGCTCGCGAGGGCTATGTGACCCCGATTGTCAACCTCGGGACCGGAACGCCGGTCAATGCCTATGGCGTGCCGTGGATCGTGGGCGCCAAGAAGGGGTTGCCCAACTTTAATCAACTGTCACTGTTGACGACGGCGACCGTGGTGCGCAAGCTGGAGCTCACCCGCACCTCGCTGGATCCCAAGGCGGCCGTTTATACGACGAATCAGGCTTATATCATGTGGGTGACCAATCAGGTGGGCGTTACCTTCTGGAATTCTTACAGCAATGCTTTCAGCAGTCCTTTGGGACCAACCCGGGTGGTCGTTTCCGACAGTTTGAACATGTGCATGACCAATCCCTGGCACAATTTTAGCACTTGGCCGTTGCATGCCAACTATTCGCCGACAAATTTTTACACGAACGTCCTGATTTCTTCCTGGCCTGGCTACTCCTCGCTGAATCACCAATCGTTTTTGTCGTGCAGTTGGCCGGTACTGTACCAGAGTCCGCTGGTTTATAACGACTCCGCCCATAGCTTTGCCGGGGGTACTTTTGAGAAGGTTTCACAGCTCGATCAGCTTGGTTTGTTGGTCACCAATTACCTGCAGGCCTACATCCTGGTAGGAAATAATCAA
>JARLJJ010000551.1 GCA_031291275.1 Formivibrio sp. | reverse complement strand
TGATTTTCTCCATCGGCATCCTCGTGGATGACGCGATTGTGGTCGTTGAAAACATCGTCCGCCATTTTCATCTACCTCAAAGCAAGGGACGCAGCCGCACCATTGTCGCCATCGAAGCCGTGGGTGAGGTGGGCAACCCCACCATTCTTGCCACGTTTGCGGTGATTGCCGCCGTTCTGCCGATGGCGTTCGTCGGCGGGCTCATGGGGCCATATATGCGGCCAATTCCGATTGGTGCGAGTGCGGCGATGTTTTTCTCGCTGGCAATTTCTTTCATCGTCACGCCCTGGGCCGCCATCCGCATTTTACAATGGCGAAGGAAAATTCATCCGCCCGGGGACCATACGCAGGATCGCGAATCAGCCAGTGAAAACTTTTTTAGCCGGATGTATCGCGGGTTGATGATGCCGCTGATTGCCAGCGCGAAACGGCGTTATGTATTTCTCGCGGCGCTTGTCGTGTTGCTGCTCATTTCGATGGCGCTGGTCGGAATCGGCTGGGTGAAGGTGAAAATGTTGCCGTTCGACAACAAGAGCGAATTTCAAATCATCCTGAACATGCCCGAAGGGAGTTCGCTCGAACGCACTGCCCAAGCCGCACGGGAAATCGCTGCGGTCGTCCGCACGGAACCCGAAGTGACCGATTATGAAATTTATGCGGGCGTCGCGTCGCCGTTCAATTTCAACGGCCTCGTGCGCCACTATTTCATGCGGCGTGGCGCAAGCGTAGCGGATCTACAGATCAATCTGGTTCCAAAGAACGAACGCAAAGCCCAAAGCCACGATATCGCCAAGCGTGTGCGCCCGCGCGTGGCGGAGATTGCCGCGAAATTTGGCGCGCGGGTTGCCGTGGCCGAAGTGCCGCCTGGACCACCGGTGTTGCAAACGCTGGTCGCCGAGATTTACGGGCCAACCGAGGAAAACCGTTTAAAAATGGCCCAAAAGGTGATTGATATCTTCCACAGCACGCCCGGCGTGGTGGACACGGATTGGTATATCGAAGCCGACCAGCCGAAAGTGGAATTTGTGATTGATAAGGAAAAGGCCGCGTTGCACGGCATCAGCGCGGAAACGATCTCGCAGACCCTCAAGATTGCCGTGGGCGGCGAGTCAGTGGATTTGTTGCACGTTCCGCGGGAAAAAGAGGATGTGAATATCGTCCTGCAACTACCCCGCGCCAGCCGCAGCAACCCGGAAGAATTGCTTGCCTTGAGAGTGCGTTCCGGGGATGCAAATGCCTTGCCCGAACCGGCAACTGCCGGTAATGGCGCACCCCTCGTGCCGCTGCGCGAATTGGTGACCGTGCGGCAAACCATCACCGACAAAAGCATTTATCATAAAAATTTGATGCCGGTCACTTACGTCATCGGCGATGTTGCAGGCGTGGTGGAAAGCCCGGTCTACGCCATCTTGAAGATGAATGCGGCCCTGGAGAAGATTGATACGCGCGAATTCGGCAGCGATGGAACCAAGTTGAAAATTCTCAACGCCACATTGCCATTCTCCGACCAGCTACCTTCCATGAAATGGGATGGAGAGTGGCACATCACCATCGAAGTATTCCGTGACCTAGGCTTGGCGTTCGCCGCCGTGCTGGTGTTGATTTACATTTTGATGGTCGGCTGGTTCAAATCATTCCTCACTCCGATGATTGTGATGGTGGTGATTCCTTTTTCCCTCATCGGCGTATTGCCGGCGCACGGAGTTTTGCACGCCTTTTTCACCGCCACTTCCATGATTGGTTTCATGGCGGGCGCGGGAATAGTGGTGCGCAATTCCATCATTCTCGTGGATTTCATCGAAATGCGGCTGGCCGAAGGTCATCCACTGGCGGAGGCAGTCATTGAGGCAGGCATGATTCGATTCCGTCCCATCATGCTCACGGCCCTGGCGGTGGTGGCCGGCGCCACGGTAATTCTGACTGATCCGATATTTCAAGGGCTGGCGATTGCGCTGATGGCAGGAAGCTTGATCTCCATGTTTACCGCACCGGTGCTGGTGCCGCTGCTGTATTTCATGGTGAATAAACCCGGATCTCAGACGGTGAAGGAACCGTTGTCAGGAATTTCACCTTCGTAAACCGGCTGGGCGAAGTCCGATTCATGCTCCTTCAGCCCAGCGGTTTGTTCGGAAAAAAATTCGCAAATTGCGTATTTGCAAGATTTTCCCTTCGAAGCCTGCGTGTTTTCTCACATCATTTTTCAGGCGGCAAATCCCGTTTCCCCGACGGGTTAAAATGGAATTGTAACTTTTAGCACTTTCATGGCTCGGTAGTCAGTAACGACTCACACTATGCGCGCATTCAAATGGACAATTCTGGCGGCGACTCTTTCAGTCCCGATGATCCTTTCGGCAGCGACGGCCACCGTTCTTGGGTGGAACAACCTCGGCATGCATTGCATGGACAGCGATTATTCGGTGTTCAGCATCCTGCCACCCTACAACACCATCGAGTCGCAGCTGATCGTGAATGGGTTGTTGGTGACGAACGGTGCGGGGTACACGGTCACGTATCAGGCGGTCGCCGATCCCAGTAGTTCGTTCAATTCCACGGCCATCGGAAAAGGAAATTATTACACCTATATTCAGCCGCTTTTCGGCGCCGCCCTCGCCCCGGACCAGGGATTGGCCGGCTGGAACATGCCGGGCACGAACAATACACCGCAAGCCATGCTGTTTGAGCAAACCAACCAGCCTGCTGCCGGAGTCCTGACGCCGGTCAACTGGTGGCGTGCGGAAGGCATCCCGCTCTCTCCCTATGACGACGCGCATAATAAAAATCCCTATCCGATGATGCGGCTCATCGCCAAAAACGGCGCGACGCCAATTGCTACAAACGACATTGTCCTGCCCGTGTCCGATGAAATGGATTGCCGCGCATGTCACGCCTCGGGCACACAATCTGCCGCTAAACCCGCCGCTGGCTGGGTGTGGGACGGAATTCAGGAACGTGATTTTCGTCTGAACATTTTACGGTTGCACGATGAAAAGCAATTTGCGTCCAACGCCGTGCTTTACGCCGCGGCCCTCGCCGCGCGTGGCTTCAATCCGCAGGGGCTTTATCGCGGGGTGGTGGCGGACAACAAACCCGTCCTTTGTGCTGCGTGTCATGCCTCAGAGGCGCTGGGCGCGCCGAGCTATGGCACGATTCCACCGCTTACGGCCTCCATCCATAGTTTTCATGCGCACGTTCTTGATCCCATTTCCAGCCTGACGCTCGACAGTTCAGGCAACCGTTCGGCGTGCTATCGCTGTCACCCTGGCTCCACTACGAAATGTCTGCGCGGTGCGATGGGCGGCGCCATTGCGGCGGATGGCTCGATGGAAATGCAGTGTCAAAGCTGCCACGGCAACATGAGCACCGTTGGTTCAGCCACTCGTGTCGGCTGGTTCATGGAACCAAATTGCGCGAGCTGCCACACCGGTACGGCGACGAGCAACAATGGCCAGATTCGTTACACTTCGGTCTTTACCGACACAAACGGCACGGTGCGTGTGCCGGTGAATCAGACATTTGCGACACAATCAAACACTCCGGCCGGAGGGCTTTCGCTGTTCCGTTTTTCCGGCGGTCATGGCGGGTTGCAATGCGAAGCCTGCCACGGTTCGACACATGCGGAATTTCCCAGCACTCACGCCAACGACAACGTGCGTGACATCAAGCTGCAGGGTCACGCCGGGGTGATGGTGGAATGCACTTCCTGCCACGTTTCCATGTCGGTGAGCAGCAGCACCGCCACCAACGGGCCGCATGGGATGCACCCAATTGGCCAAAGCTGGGTTTCCGGGCATCATGATTACATCAATGGCAACCTGGGCAAATGTCAGGCGTGTCACGGCACTGACAATCGCGGCACCGTGTTATCACGCGTGCAAGGGAACCGCACTTTGACGGCCAGCTTTGACGGCGGCACGGTGACTTTAAATCTATTTCGCGGCGCATTGATCGGTTGTTACACCTGCCACAGCGGCCCCAGCGACGATAATATCAACAATAGCGCGCCACCCACGGTCAATGTCGTTTCCGGCAGCACGGCCAACAACACGGCCTTGAATCTGCCCGTCACCGTCACGCCGATAACTGCAACCTTGCGGATCATATCGCAGCCAGCCAATGGCTCGCTCGGCGTGAGCAACAACTTGCTGACGTATTTTCCGAACGCAGGTTTCGCGGGCAGTGACACGTTCACCTACGCCGCCTGGGATGGCTCGAAAAACTCAGTACTCGCCACCGGCACTGTCAGTGTCGTGCAAGGACCGTATTCGTTGGGCATTGTCTCCCATGTTGCGACGAATGCGCCATCCGGCTGGCCAGTCGCCTTTACGACTTTCCCGACGGTCACTAACAATTCCAGCGCCGTCATATTCAGTTGGAATTTTGGAGACGGTTCCGCTCCAAACACCAACCAGTTTGCACAGCACATTTTCACCGCGCCGGGAATTTATTCATGGCAGGTGATGGCGACGGTGGGAGCTTCCAACGCGACCAATTCCGGCAAAATTTCAGTCAAAGCCCCGGTTGCGTTGGCGATGACTGCATCACGGTATTTTTCTCTGAGCCTGGCGTGGCCGTCGACTCTACCCGATGTCGTGATCGAACAATCCACAACACTCGGTTCCACCGCTCAGTGGACAGTCGTTACCAATCTCCCAATGGCTGGGCCGGCCAATTCGAGCGTGAGCCTTCCGGTGGCAGGGGATAACCGATTCTTCCGCCTCCGCCAGCCCTGGTGAAACGGATTCTCCATGAAGGTAAAAACAACAAGCAAATGTGAAGTTTTTGTTGATTACATGTTGGATCCGGCTTTCCAGCCGATAATCAAACCATCGGGCAAACGCACCGCATTGGTGTGATTGAATGCCGCTTCATCTGGTGATGCGCGCAGGGAACAGGGGAACCACGAACCTAGAAAGTTGGCGGGTATTGAACAACCACGCCTGGCTCAGCCGTGGTGGATCCACCACAACCGACGCTGCCGGCCGTGGTCGCCGAGGAGGCAGGCACCTCTGTTCGTATGGTCAAGGCAAATTACATGGAACTTGCGACCAAGAATGAGGCTAAAGCCTGGTTTTCGATCAAGCCGAGCAAGTCTCAAATAGCTGATATTGAGCGTTTTGTTAATGGAATTAAGCCAAAGAGCCTGCCCTAAAGATTTTTTGATTATTTTTCGTTCCACGGCTTCGAGGTCAAAAACCTTGGTATACTTAAGGAATGAATGTATCAAAATCTGAAGTTGAAAATCTGGAAAAGTGGCTGAGTCCGCGACTAGGCGGCTTGATCGCTCATGGCGAAAAAGTGCGTGATGTGCTCCGGGCGGCCAACGGACCGACGGGCATACTCCAATCGGCCATCCAACTGGTGACTGGCCAACAACCGCAACCCGCCAGTCTTTCATCAGACCAAATGGCTGTTTGGAAGGCGCTGCTGCCGATTCTGGCCGAACACGGCCTGATGGCGGTTCGCGGTGGCGGCGGGCCGGCGGAACTGGAGCCAAAGGCGCTGACCAAACAAGAAGCAGCAGAGTTCTTGGGGCTGAGCACCAGCAAGCTCAATCGCTGTATGAAAAAACGGCAGATCCAATTTGAAAAATATGGTTCTGGCAAGACCGCTTCGGTGCGGTTCCGACTTCCAGCGCTGATCGAGTTCCAGACCAGCCGCACCGTTGTCGCGAAAGGCAAGACACCGGCAGGGCCGCCGGCAGATGGATCGTCATCGGTGGTCAATGCCTCCTTGTATGACGGATTCCCTCCACCGGCCAAAAAACAGGGATGGTATAAATGGAAAAAGTTCTCACCGTGAGCCTGCATGCGTGTGTAATATCCTTGCCATTTGTTAATAAATGGAGTGTTATTTACACATGTCAGTGAAAATGACACAGACCACACGCCTGCTAGAGCTGGCCAGGAAACAGCCGATCCTGCGGGTAAAAGATCTGGCGGCGGCAAAGATTCACCCCGAGCACCTGCGCCGGCTATGGCGGAAAGGTGTTCTGGAACGTGCCAGCCGGGGTGTCTACCGTCTCGTTGAAGCGGAATACACTGCCCATCTCAGTCTCGCCGAAGTTGCCAAGCGGGTACCCCGTGGCGTTATCTGTCTGATGAGTGCGCTTCAATTCCATGGCATTGGAACACAACTCCCGCCGGATGTGTGGCTGGCAGTAGATCGTCGGGCCGCGAGACCAACCTCTACCAGCCCACGGCTTAGGGTGGTGCGACTGTCTGGGGAGGCCTTTAGCGAAGGCGTGGAGACGAAAGAAATTGATGGCGTGACCGTGCAGATTTATTCCCCAGATAAAACCATCGTGGACTGCTTCAAGTTTCGCAACAAGGTGGGGCTGGATGTGGCGCTCGAAGCGCTACGGGAAGGCTGGCGCACACGCAAGGTAACGATGAAAGACCTCGCCCATTTTTCCAAGGTATGCCGGGTGGAGGAAGTCATGCGTCCCTATCTGGAATCACTGGTATGAAGACACCAGCCCCGCGCAATCTGGCCGCCTCGGTTTCACAGCGGTTGCTTGAACGCTCCCGACGAGAGGGCGAGGACCATCAATACCTGCTGATGCGCTACGGATTGGAGCGGCTGATGTATCGGCTTGGGCAATCGCCCCACGCAGATTTGTTTGTTTTGAAAGGCGCGATGATGTTCCTGGTATGGTCAGGTTCGCCGTATCGCCCAACGAAGGATTTGGATTTGCTGGCGGTCAAGTCGTCTTCAGTTGAACACTTGGCGGAGATTTTCCGCGAAGTCTGCCTCGTAAAGGTTCCCGATGACGCCTTGAATTTCTTGCCTGCTACGGTCGCCGCCGAAGCCATCCGCGAAGACGCTGCGTATCAAGGCGTGCGGGTGACTTTGGAAGCCCGGCTTGGCAAAATCCAAATCCCCTTGCAGGTGGACATTGGATTTGGTGACGTGATCACACCCAAGCCGAAAGTTGCTGATTTTCCGGTCCTGCTGGATTTCCCCGCGCCGCATCTATCCATGTATTCGCGCGAAACCACCATCGCGGAGAAGTTCGAGGCAATGGTTCACCTCGACATGGCGAACAGCCGGATGAAAGATTTTTACGACATTTGGGTACTGTCTCGAATGTTTGAATTTGACGCGACCACGGTGGAAATGGCAATTCGCGCCACCTTTAAACGGCGAAAAACGGAAATCCCATTGGTGGCACCCACCGCGTTGACCGAGGCCTTCGCTAGTGATCCAGCGAAGGTGCGACAATGGCAGGCATTCGTGAAACGCGGGCGATTCAAGATGCTGGAACCTGATTGGGCTGCCATTATCCGCACAGTGCATGATTTCTTGATGCCGTTGATCGAACGAGCGCCTGTTGGCCGGCACAAACCCGAGTATTGGCCAAAGGGCGGGCCATGGCGTGCGGCTGAATAGTTCGTTTATTGGGAATGCAGAAGTTGGCAGATAGTTTGATGTCCATGACGTGTTCCAGCGGCAATCATTGCCGCTCGGCCATAGGGGCGGCAAATTGTCTAAGAAACTTAGCTTAAAACACATTGTTTTAGGTTCCTTGCCACCCCCTTAAAACGTCATTTTCTGTTGGGCACCTTTTTTGCGAGACTTGGACACCGCTTTGGACTGGAATTTTTGTCCACAATGTCCACCCCGAGGAGCAGAATTGGAATGAAACTGGAGACGTGTATGACCTCAGAGATAGGGATCAGTGTTTCTTTGATAATCGCATTTGAGGCGCTTTTGAAATGCCGCACCAAGGGCTGGCGTGGGCAACCGGCGAACAGGGTTTAGGTAGCAACTCTGCGGAATGATTCAAATCACTAGTGTAGTGTCCTGTAATTGACTATACATATCCTCCTCATTTTCGTTTTTTCCGTTTTTTCCGCAGCGCCCATCCCGGTTTAATTTTATCCAACTGGTTTCGCGCCCGGATTATTTTCTCCATGATTCCCTCCACCGT